>JAUHWK010000712.1 GCA_030424555.1 bacterium
GTCGGAGCACGCGCACATCAGGCAGACCCAGAACACATGCTCGCCGCGGATCCCCTGCCGCAAGACGAAGGCGTTCTGGGCGCCGATGGCCACGATCAGGCTGGCGCTGGTGCCAAACCCGGACAGCAGACTGGTGAGCACGTGTCCTCCGAGGGGGAGTGGAGGCGCCGAGATACCTGTCCGTTTTGCTGTAGCCCAGCGAAATCGCCTAACCCTGGTTAAGCTTCGCTAATGTCGTTCGACCCCGATCAGCTGGCCTCGCTGGCCGCCGTGCTCCGGCTGGGAACCTTCGGGGCGGCGGCCCACGCGCTGCACGTCACGCCCTCCGCGATCTCCCAGCGCATCAAGGCGTTGGAGGAGCGGGTGGGGGCGAGCCTGGTGCAGCGGGGCCAGCCGTGTACGGGCACGCCCGCAGGCCGTCGGCTCGCCAAGCACGCGGAAGACATTGCCATCCTCGAGCAGCGCCTGGTCGAGGCCCTGTCGCTGGAGGAGCCAGGACGGACCACCCGGGTGCGGGTCGCGGTCAACGCCGACAGCCTCGCGACCTGGTTCATTCCCGCGATGGGGGCGTGCCATCCCTTGCTGTTCGACCTCGTGTTGGACGACGAGAACCACACGGCGGGGTGGCTGCGGCGCGGAGAGGTCTCGGCCGCGGTGACCGGTCACCAGGATCCGGTCCCCGGCTGTCACGTCGAGGGCTTGGGGTGCCTGCGCTACGTCGCCTCGGCCAGTCCCGCGTTCATGGCGCGCTGGTTCCCCGACGGGGTGGATGCCCAGAGCATCGCGCGGGCTCCGTGCCTGACGTTCGACGCCAAGGACGCCCTGCAGCGGCAGTGGCTGGCGGTGCATGTCGGCGAGGATGTTCACCCGCCGAGCCACACTGTGCCGTCCACCCACGCCTTCCTCGAGGCGACGCGTGCCGGGCTCGGGTGGTGCCTCAATCCCCTGCCGCTGGCCCGTCCCCACCTGGAGGATGGCTCGATCGTCCCGCTGTTGCCCGACACCCCGCTCGACGTCCCGCTGTGCTGGCAGGTGAGCCGGATCATGGCCCCGGCCCTCACCCCGGTCACCGAGGCGATCCGCGCGGCGGCGGC
>JAUHWK010000271.1 GCA_030424555.1 bacterium
ACTGGCTGGCACGACATCGACCCGCTTGGCGTGCTCTGCCCGGAACCGCTCCAGCGCCTCGGCGTCGAGCGTGCTGCTGGGGTGAAGCTCCACCTCCACCCGCACCCGGAGCCACCGCACCGAGGCGAGCCCGAGCTGCCGCGCCAGCAGCGTGGTGCGCATCCGACCCGCGAGGTGGTGGACCTCCACAGGAAGATCGCCCCCCACCTCGATCTCCAGGTCTTCCACCAACCGGTCGACCTCGGCCAGGTGCGCCGCCCCCGCGAATCGCCGGTACCAGGCCATCCGGCGGGTCATGTCCGGGACCAGGTCGTCGGGGATGAAGGCGTCGGCGGGGACCTCGATCTCCGGCTCGATGCGGGACCGCTCGTGGTCGCCGCGCACCGCGTCGATCGCCTCCTCCAGCAGCTCGACCCACACGGAGTACCCGACCGCGTCGATCGCCCCGCTCTGCGACTCGCCGAGCAGGTTGCCCCCGCCCCGCAGCTCCAGGTCGGCCGTGGCGATCGCGAACCCCGCCCCCAGCCGCGTGTTCTCCACCAGCACCTGGAGGCGTCGGCGGGCGTCGTTGGAGACCTCCTCGGGCACGAGCAGCAAGCAGGTGCCTCGCTCGTCCCCTCGACCGACCCGTCCTCGGAGCTGGTGGAGCTGGGCCAGCCCGAACCGATCCGCACCGTCCACCAGCATCGTGTTGACGTTGGGCAGGTCGACCCCGGTCTCGATGATGGACGTGGAGATCAGCACGTCGAACTGTCGGCGGACGAAGTCCATGTACAGGGACTCCAGGGTCTCCGCGCCCATGCGCCCGTGCGCCACCCGCATCCGGGCTTCGGGGATCCAGCTCGCGAGGGTGTCCGCCACCTGGTCGATCGTCTCGATGCGGTTGTGGACGAAGTAGACCTGCCCCCCGCGCTCGAGCTCGGTGAGGATGGCGTCGCGGACGCGGCTCTGGGTGAACCGCGCGAGGCTGGTGCGGATCTCCAGGCGAGAGCCGGGCGGCGTGCGGATCACCGACATCGGCCGCACACCGGTCAGCGCCATCTGCAGGGTGCGAGGAATGGGCGTGGCGCTCATCGCGAGCACGTCGACCTCTGCCCGCATCGCCTTGAGCCGCTCCTTCTGCTTGACCCCGAAGCGGTGCTCCTCGTCGATCACGACCAACCCGAGGTCTCGGTAACGCACCGAGCGCCCGAGCAGGGCATGGGTGCCGACCACCACGTCGACCGACCCCGACGCGAGCCCTTCCCGAACAGCCGCCGCTTCGTCCGCCGGGGTGAACCGGGACAGCATCCCCACCGTGATCGGAAGGTCGGCGAACCGCTCCTGGAACGTGAGGTGGTGCTGGAACGCGAGCACGGTGGTGGGACACAGGACCGCGACCTGGCGCCCGTTCTCGACCACCCGCGCGATCGCACGCATCGCGACCTCGGTCTTGCCGAACCCGACATCACCGCAAAGCAACCGATCCATCGGATGCTCGCCCGACAGGTCCTCGTGGACGTCGAGGATGGCCTGGGCCTGATCTGGCGTCTCCGTGTGGGGGAAGCTCGCCTCGACCTGCCGCGAGAGGTCTGCGGGCGCTGGGTACGGCACGCGATCCGCCAGCTCCCGCTTGGCCTGGGTGCGCATCAGGGTCTGCGCGCTCCGGAGGAGGGTGTCGCGAACCCGGCCCTTCCGTCGCTCCCAGGTGCGTCCCCCCAACCGGTCCAGCGTGACCGGGCCCGAGCTCGCCGACGGGGTGTACCGCCCGAGCTGGTCCAGTCCGGTGACGGGCACGTACAGGACGTCGTCGTCGCGGTAGAGCACCCGGGCGACGTCTTGAATGGCCCCGCCGAGCTCCAGGCGCACCAACCCCTCGTACCGGCCCACCCCGTGCAGCCGGTGGACGACGTGGTCGCCTTCCTTGAGGTCGTGCACACCCTCCAGCGCCATGTCGAAGTGCTCGTGCAGCCGCCGGGTGGGCCGCGCCGCGCGCCCGAACAACGCCGAGGACGGGACCAACGCCCAGCCCGCCTTCGGCGCGAGGAAGCCGCGCGGCAGGTCGCCCACCAGCAGCCCGACCTCGCCCTCGCGCAGCGCGGAGGGGTGGGTCCGTCCCTTCATGCGCAGGCCGTGGACCGCGAGCAGGTCCTCCAGCGCCGTGGCCCGGCGTCCGTCGGAGACGACGACCCCCACCCGGACGTCGTCGCTCGCCAGCTTGGACAGCTTGTTCGCGACCGGCGCGAGATCGCCGCCGCGCACCGCGAGCCCATCGACCGACCCCGCATCCATCGCGACCGCGTCGCCCGATCCTGCCAGCGCGTACACCGGGAGCGCCCCGTCCAGGGAGGTCAGGAAGTCCTCAGGCGACACCCAGCGATCGGTCGGCGTGACCAGGGGGCGCTCGTCCTCGTCCATCGCCTCCCACCGCTGGGTGGCCGCGCGCATCAGCTCCCGGGCCGACGCCCCCACGCTCTGCGGGTGAACCACCACCACCGGGAAGTCGTGGAGCAGGTCGAGCGGCGGCACCACCTCGGCGAGCGCCGGGAGCCAGTCCTCCAACCCCGCGGCCCGGATGCCTGCCCGCAGCTCCTCCACCATCCGACGACGCAGGCGGCGCCCACGTCCTTGCGAGGCCACCGCCTGCTGGGTGTGCTGCGCGAACCGACGGACCGCCTCGGCGTCCAGCGGCTCCTCCCGCGCCGGCAGCAACCACGCCGCCTTGCGATCCCGCCCCGGCCGACCGGTCTGGGGGTCCAGGTCGCGGATGCGCTCGATCTCGTCGTCGAACCACTCCACCCGCACCGGCCGGGGCCGGCCCGGCGGCCACACATCGACGATGTCCCCGCGCACCGCGACCATCCCGGGGCCCGTGACCCGTGCCGCGACCAGGTGTCCGCTGACGTCGAGGCGCTGCACGACCGCGTCGCGATCGACCTCGTCCCCCACCGCCAGGCGACAGGACAGCCGCTCCACCGTGCCGTCCGACGGGACCTGCTGCATCAGGGATCGGGCGTCCGCCACGATGATCGGCCGGTCTCCCCGCGTGACCCGGGCCCGCACCCGCGCACGGGCCGCGACCACGTCCGCCGCCGGGGAGAAGCCATCGTAGGGACGGACATCGTCGGCCGGCCACCGCTCGATCTGCAGGGCGTCGGTCGCGAAGAAGCCGCACGCGCGGGCCAGCCGCTCCGCCTCGTCGGCCTCGTCGACCACCACCACCGCACCCGACTCGCCGAACACCCCGACGAGCGCCATCGCGAGCGCGTCCCCGCCGAGCTCTGCCCAGCCCTGTCCCTGTCGCCACGCGGCCCGTGCCCGCGCGACCAGCTCCTTGGGTCGGCTCACGACGTCACGGCCTCAGCCACCGGCGCGTCCGTCGCGCCGTCTCCCAGGCCCGCGTCGTCTGCCACCGCACGCATCGCCGCCACACACAGCAGGCCGACCGGCGCCGTCACCAGCGACTGGGTCAGCCCCGCCCAGAACGGCAACACCGTGGTGCCCAGCATCGACGCCTGCCACACGGCCGGCCCGACGAGGGGCAGGGTGACGACCGACGCCGCCATCGACAGCAGCCCCCACACCAGGAGGATCTTGAGGACCGGTCCCCGACGGGTGGACACCGCGGCGGCAGACGCCCGGAAGGGCCCAACGGCCGGGTTGCGTGCGGCCGCGACCTCGGCGAGGGCCCAGCTCACCGCAAACCAGACGCCGGGAAGGATCACCTGCATGCCCAGGGTGACGACCACCGAACGCCCGACGGACGCCGCGATCACGGCCCACACGACCCCGCTGGGCACGGACCGCCCGTCCGCCCGATCCAACGCCGCGATCCAGCGCGCGGTGGCCAGTCCCCACATCGGCGCCGAGACCGCCATCGTGAGGGCCAGCACCAAGCCGGTGAACACCAACATGCCCCCGGTGCCCGCGGCATCGCCCGTGATCGGGGCCGACAACGCGGCGTACAGCAGGCCGAGCGGCACCACCAACCAGCCGCCGAGCCACGCGGCAGGCCGGATCGTCCCCCGCTTGGGCAGCAGGCTGATCAGGTACACCCCGCACAGGCCCGCACCGCCCGCCGCAATGGGCGCGAGATCCGCGCGGCCCGCCGCATCCAAGGCGACGAGCTGCCGAAGGGCCTCGGCAGAGAGCGCGTCCCCCACCACCAACAGCGCGACCGAGCCCGCCAACACCCCGGGGGCCCGCGGCACCCCGCGAAGCGCGTGGCCCCACGCCGGGAGCGCCTGGAGCCGGTCGATCCACACCGCCCGGCGAGCGTTCCAGCGGGCCTCAGACGGCGTGCGCCAGGTCATCCAGGTCCACAGCGCGATGTTCATGACCGGGACGAAGGTCCACAGCGCGTCGTCCGGGGGACGCCCGAGATCGCGCAGGCGGCCCAGGGTGGGGACGAGCTTCATCGCCTGGAGCAGGACCAGCCCCACGCCGTACACCGAGGTCTCCGCGACCCCACCGCCGCCCGCCTGCACCACCAGGGCCGACTGCACGGTGAGCCCCTGCGCCAAGGCCAGCAGGGCCCAGGTGAACAGGTACCGACCGCGCCCCCAGCGTGCGGGGGGCTCCGGGATGGCCACGGACTCGCTCACCCCGACACGGCCTGGCTCGAGGCGTCCTCGGAGCCCTCGGGGGGACGGGCCCGATCGAGGCCGAACCGACGAAGCGCGTCGAGCGCGCCCTCACGGGACCGAAACACGGCGATGAACCGGTTCTTGTGGCAGAACACGCTGCCCTCGACCCCGGTCGCCGCCGACAGCTCTTCGTTGAGCTTGCCCGCCCACGACGCCGGAAGCGGACGCTTCTGCTCGAACTGGCCGAGCGTGGGGGGGATGGCGATCAGCTTCCAGGTGGCGTCGTCGCTGGGAAACAGGACGTAGTCGGTGGGGTGGGTCTCCCCGCCGAGGGCGAAGTAGGCGGGCTTCCACGGGACGTACCGGTCGAGCTCGATCACGCTGCTCCCCGCGCGCACGGCCTCGGCCATCCGCTCGGCCACATGGGCGCGGGCCTCCGCGATGCGGGCGTGCCCACGGGTGAGGCCTTCGAGCAGGAGGAGGCCGACGTCGGATGCCTTCCAGAAGGCGGCGAGCTGGGCCTCGGCGCCTTCGCAGCCCAGGCCGATCGCCTCGACCATGCGGGCAAAGCACGGGACGTCGACCCGCGGCGCCTCCCGGCCGGTGTCGACCGCATCCACGTACTCCACCACCCGATCCCGCAGGTGCGTGGCCAGATCGGGCGCGACCCGTCCCGACGACTCCAGCCAGTCCAAGACCATGCCCGCGCTGGAACGCGGCCCCAGGTACGTGCCCTGGTGGTGGTCGAAGCGAAGGCTCTCCGGGTCGAACACCCCGCCGACGTCGACCACGATGTCACAGGCATCGAGTCGCTCCGCGTCGCGCGTGCGCACCACCACCGCCTCCTCGTCGACGAACGAGCGGATCAGCGAGAACGCGAGCACATCGTCGGCGTGGAAGGTTCCGGAGTGGGTCCCGACGGTCAGCGACACGGGCGATGCCTCCAAGGATCGCGCCACGGGCTGCCGAGAACGCGAGCCGGGTCCCTACTCCGGGCTTCCAGGCCTCGCCAACCACCACCCGGACCGGATCCGTCCAGGCCCACCGGTCCGCTCACGGCTCC
>JAUHWK010000272.1 GCA_030424555.1 bacterium
CGCCGTGGCGATGGCTGGTCGACAACGGCTGGGCTCGACCGGGAACCTGGCTGGCCCACATGGTCGATGCCCCGGTCTCGGAGATGGACGAGATCTTCTCGAGGTTCTTGCGCTTGACGCCGCCGCCCGGGCCCTGGTGCTCGATGATGCCGAACCCGATGAACTGGATCGGATCGCCGACGTTCTCGCTGGTGAGCGTCTCCGAGTTGAGCGGCATCAGGGGCTTGCCGGTCTGCGGAGTGGAGAGCTTGATCAGCGCGATGTCGCCGTCGTACTCGTGGCCGTCGCCGGTCTTCCAGTTCTGGTGGACCACGATGCCCGAGGAGGTGACGCTCTCGCCGCCGTCGTCGATGTTGTTGGTGAAGGTGGCCACGACCTCGTTGGACGGGAACAGCTCCTCGCGGACGAGCGCGCCGTTGCCGTCGACCGTGACGGAGTCCACGCAGTGGGCCGCGGTGAGGATCCACTCCTCGTGGATCAGCGACCCCGTGCAGCTGGAGGCGCCGGTGGACCCGCGGATCGAGAGGTACACGACCTGCGGGTAGTCCCCATCAGGGACCTCCTCGCCGTTGACGATGAAGGCCTCGCCAGGATCGCTGATGATGGTGTCGGCCTGGACCGGCGCCATCAGGCGATCGGGCTGGGCCAGCACGCCGAAGTCGATCTCGACCGGCTCTTCTTCCAGCACAGAGCTGGGATCGAAGGTGACCGACGGCGTGGACGGCACCGACACGGCCGGGGCCGCGAGGGCGGTCCCAGCCACCGCGAGGAAGGGAAGCATGGTGCAAACAAGACGGGGCACGGGTTCCTCCGGCAGGATCACGATCCGGTCAGCGCCGCATGGTAGCGCACCCATCCGCCGAGATCGACCCGACGTGTCGCTTTCGTGACGTCCCCCACCATCGATCGAACAGCGGGCGACGGGGCGTGACGCCGTCGGCCACCCTCCGCCGCCGCAGCGGCTTACGGGCGGACCGGAGGTGTGTGATGTCCGTGTACGAACTCCAGCACGCGTGGGAGGGAAGCACCGCCGACGAGGGCTACCCCAAGACGGCCCACGCCTCGGCCCGCGGCCACGCCGACATCCCCATGAGTGCAGGCGCGACCTACGGCGGCGATCTCAACCTGTGGAACCCCGAGGACACCCTCGGGGCGGCGCTGGCCCAGTGCCACACGCTCACCTTCCTCGCGCTCGCCCACAAGGTGGGGCTGGACGTCCGACGCGTCGAGACGCGGGTCGAGGTCCACCTCGAGTCCGTGGAGCGGATCCACCAGGTCACCCGCTGCGTGCTCCGCTCCGTGATCCACCTCGCGGCGGGCCACGACGCCGACAAGGCCGTGGAGATGTACGGCAAGGCGCACCGCTACTGCTTCATCGCCGCCAGCCTCAAGGGTGAGGTCGAGACCCACGCCGAGGTGGTCGAGGCCGGCGCGTGAGGCCCGCCCACGCCATCGGATGGATGCTCGCCGCGTCGGCCTGCGCCGCCGGGCCAGGCCCCGACACCGGCGACGCCCACACCGACCTCGGATCGGACACCGACGGCCCCGCCGGCGACGCGCCCCTCCTCGGGCTGTCGATCCAGCCGCGCGACCCCGTCCTGCTCCCAGGCGACACCCAGCCGCTCACGGTCCGCGCCTACTACGAGGACACCACCCACGCGATCGTGACGGACGACGTCCAGATCTCCGTCGCCGACACCCGCGTGGTCCGTCTCGAGGGCACCGGCCTCGTCGCACAAGGGGCCGGCACCACCGACGTCGTCGCCACCCTCGACGACCTCGCCGCCCGCATCCGCGTCACCGTCCGGGGCGACGACATCCCGCCAGACCGCGTCGACCTTCGTCCGCCCGACCCCACCCTCGCCCCCGGCGACACCCTCCTCCTCAGCGCCCTCGCCACCTGGAACGACGGGACATCCGGCCCGATCAACGGCTGCGCGTGGACCGTCGACGACCCCGGGGTCGCCTCCCTCGGCAGCCGGGGAGAGCTCGAGGCCGTGTCCGCGGGCACCACCACCGTCACCGCCAGCTGCCGAGGAACCTCCGCCACCACCACGGTCACCGTCGCCGAGGACGCCGGTGGAGGCGCCTGCGACCTGGGGATCCTCGACGTGCTGGCGCTCGGGGACGCCGGGGACATCGTCTGGCTCATCGAGGTCGAGAACCTCGGACAGGCCGCCTGCCCCGTCCGCCCGCTGGAGGCGTGGACCACCCATCCCGCCCAGGGATCCGCCGCCGACCGCGTGATCATCGACCCCTTCCTGCCCGGGGAGTGGGACATCCTCGTGCTGGTCGCGTCGGGCGTCGGCCCCGGCACCTACCAGACCACGGTCCGCCTCGGCTCGCCCGCCGACAGCACGCCCGCAAACGACACCGAGGGCCCCGTCGAGGCCGTCGTCAGCCCGGATCGGCCCGACCTCGCCATCGGCGCCCTGCTGGCGATCGAGGACACGGACGCGGGCCTCACCGAGGTGCTGATCGACGTGGACAACCTCGGACAGGCCCCCGCCACCGGCTTCTGGCTCGACGTGTTCGTCGACAGCAGCCCGGTGGGCGCGTGCGACGCCGGAGAGGACTTCATCCAGGTGGGCACGCTCGCCGCGGGCGCCACCCACAGCTGGGAGACCAGCCTGCCCGGGATCACGGCCGGACAGACCGTGCTGGCCGTGGCGGACACCTGCGGCGACGTCGACGAGGTCGACGAGGGCAACAACACCGCCGAAGACACCGTGTTCTGACCGGGCGGGCGCCGGGCCAGCGGACCTCCCGCCGGCCCCCTCCCTCGCCGACGGGTTCGCTTACTCGGCGAACACCCACACGTCGTCCAGCACCCAGCCCAGGCCCGCGTTCGCCTGGTCGTCGACGGCGTCGAACGCAAAGCGGAGCTTGATCACCGCGCCTGCACGGTCGGACAGGTCCACATCGGCGAGCGCCACCTCTGGGCCCACCTCGGACTTGGTCCACACGGTCTCCCAGTCCGCGAACGAGCCCGCCTGCGTGCTCACCTCGAGGATCGCCCGGTCGCGGGCCCCCGTGGCCTCCACGTCCAGGATCTGCTCCCACAGCACGTACACCTCGGACGCCGCGCCGAGATCGATCGGCGGCGAGACCAGGGCGCCCGCCGGCCGGTCCCCGACGTCGAAGCTCCCCGCCGCCTCGTCCCCGCACCACACCGCCCAGGACGGGCTGACGTGGTGGGTCTCGGTGAAGTGGCACAGGCCCGTGGCGGTCCATGCGTCGCGCGCGGTCTCGAAGTCGAACAACCGGGCGGCCTGGATCGCTTCGTCCTCGGTGCGGCCGGCCACCGTGACGAGGTCGGACACGGGCCCGCTGTTGCCGGCCTCGTCGACCGCGCGCACCGCGACGTACAGCGTGGCGCCCGCGGAGAGCCGGTCGTCCTCGATCGTGATCCGATCGACCGCACCCGGCGCCTGGGGCGTGTTGCGGACGACGATGGCGTCCTGATCGAAGAAGGCGGACGGCTCGAACACCGTGTCCGACACCCGCACGTCGTAGGCGGTGGCCAGGCCCTCGTCCCGATCGTCGCCCGGCGCGGTGAGCCGCAACAGCGCCCGGGACCCCACCACCTCGACGACCTCCAGGTCCGTGACCTGCCCGGGTGCGACCACGTCGACCCGCGCCGCGCCGCCGAAGGTGATGCCCTCGTACAGGCGCCGGAACGTGGCGAGGTCCAGCTCGAAGATGCCGTCGTCCGGCCCGTTGCCTGCGGGCTCCACGCTGCCCCAGGGGTTGCGCAGCTCGACGAACACGGTGCCGGACGCGTCCTCCCGGGCGCCGAGCACGGAGTAGGCGTGCCACGCGTAGATCTTGGTGCCCGTGTAGTCGACCCCGCTGTCCTCTCCGAACGTGCCGGCCACGATCGGCCGACCGGCAGCCACCGCGTCGGCGATGGAGGACAACACGCTGTCGTCACGCATGCGGGACAGCGGACGGTACGACGCTGTGGCCCCCGTGAGGGCCTGCATCACGTCGCCAGCCCACCCGCCGTTTCCGATGGTCTCGTAGTCGCCGTGCCACTGGGCGTACGCCTTCTCCACCAGCGACAGCCCCCACTCTTCGCCTTGGACGTCGTTGTCGAGGCTGCGCAAGTACACGGGACGATCGCGCTTGCGGAGCAGATCGGTGGAGAAACGCGCCGTCCTCATCGAGCACCGGCCGGATCATCCCCGCCACCAGGTCGCCCGTCTCATCGGCGTACAGCGACGACGACAAGGCCGCGGCCAGGTAGCAGTCTCCGATGGCGCCTTGCTCCACGTCGTCGAACCGCAACCCCTCACCGTCCGGGCCATCCACCAGGTTCCCTGCGGCCGTGCCCCACCGGTACGTGGCCTCGTCGCGGTGGTTCTCCAGCGCCAGTGGGTCGTCGATCGCGTGCATCGCCTCCAAGGAGGTGTGGGGCGGCGGCGGCGGAAGGGGCCCGGCGCGCCGGTCGCGCTCACTCGCGTAGACCACATCCTCGGTGTGGACGACCACCCCCGGAATGAACCGCTCGTCGGGGATCACGGGAGGATCGTCCACCGTGACCTCCCCCGTGCGCAGCTGGGTGAGGCTGGGACGCAGCGGCGCCTGGTCCACGCTCGACCCGGCAGGATCGGCACAGGCGACGACGAGGATCAGGACTGGCATCGCGCGGCGCATGGGCCCTCCAACCGGTGCCGGGTAGCCCGGTTCACCCCGTGCGTCGGGGGAGAGGGCCCGGGCTTCTCGCACCGCTCAGGGCACGGTCCGGACGAGCCGGAATCCCACGCCAGAGAACCCATAGTGAGACCAGGAGAAAAAACGCTTGGCCGCGCGAGCATGGACGTCGGAGCCCTGGAAGTTGCCGCCTCGGCGGGTCCGACGTTCGGGATCCAGGGTCGCGACCGGATCGGTCACGGCCCCTCCGTACGTGCGGTACGTGGTGTCCTGGACCCACTCCGAGATGTTGCCCGTCATGTCGCACAAGCCCCACCCGTTCACCGGACGCTCGCAGGTGGGATGGGGCACGGATCCCGCATTCGCATCGAGCCACCCGACGGCCACGGCATCGTTGCTCCCCGCGAACACGTAGGGACCGTCGGCACGCGCCGCACGCTCCCACTCGGCCTCCGTCGGCAAGCGCCATCCCTCACACGCCGCGGGATGCCCGGCGGTGGTGGCTTCGCCACAGGCCAGGCCCTCGCCAAGCCCTGCGTCCGTGTCGCATCCGGTGAATGCGTAGCAGGGCGCGAGCCCGTCCCGAGCCTACACCTCGTTCGCAATGTGCGCCGCCTCGTACCAGGT
Organism: bacterium; assembly: GCA_030424555.1. Classification (GTDB taxonomy): domain Bacteria; phylum Myxococcota_A; class UBA796; order UBA796; genus JAUHWK01. The sequence continues at coordinate 5,284 of JAUHWK010000272.1, forward strand.
GAGGTCTTCCGCCGGACACGCCTGGCCGCAGACGTAGCCCCCACCGTTTGGCCCGTACCAGGAGGGGTTGTGAATGCCGAGATCGTCGAGATCTCCCTGGAGGAACTCCCCCTGCATCATCCACATCCCGCGGGTGATCGTGACCTCGTGGGCTGGAAGCTCGGTTGCATCACACGCGTAGCCTTCTTGATCGTCCCGCCCCGTCTGGCACCCCATCGTGAATTTCCCTGGTGCGATGTACACCAGCGTGCCCAGCACGCCGTGGGTCATCGTCTCGCCCGTCTGACGACGGATCTCGGTGG
>JAUHWK010000273.1 GCA_030424555.1 bacterium
CTCACCGGCGACGGCGTCATCAACTCAAATGATGACGCGTTTTATAAATACAACAACAGAACCGGCTCAGACCACTTTCTACTCGCCCGCGAGGATGACCAGGTGCCCGGGTACGCCCCCGGCGTGTCGATGAAGGTGAGGATGGGCATGCCGAAGTCGTCGGCCAGCTTCATCAGGCGCAGGGCCTTTCGGTAGCCCTCCGGTCGCGCCATGCCGAAGTTTCGCTTGATGTTCTCGCGCGTCTTTCGGCCCTTCTGATGCCCCATCACCATCACGGGACGGCCGCGGAACCGCGCCATCCCCGCCACGATCGCCGCGTCGTCGAAGCCCGCGCGATCGCCGTGCAGCTCGGTCCACTCGGTGCAGAGCTGGCCGATGTAGTCCAGCGTGTAGGGCCGCTCCGGGTGGCGGGCGAGCCGGGCGCGCTGCCACGGGGTCAGGGTGCGGAAGATGCGCGCCTGGAGCTGCTCGAACTGCAGCTCGAGCTGCTCGATGCTGGCGGCGAGGTTGACCTCCTCCCCATCGTGGAGCGCGCGAAGCTGATCGATGCGCTTGCGCATCTCCACCAACGGGCGCTCGAAGTCGAGCACGACCTCCACGACGACCTCCGGACCTGCATGCGAGGGGGCAACGGGTCCCGACCGCTATCGCCCCGGGCCGGGGACCGCACGGACGGTCACCCGCCGGCGGACGGGGTCTCGACGTCCGGTCCCCGCGCATCGTTGGGCACAGGGGCCTCCGCCCACACCGCGCCACGCAGATCGCCGACCGCGTACCCGGTTGCGCGGTCCTCCGGGTAGTGCTCGGCGAGCACCGCACGCACCTCGGACGACAGCGACTCCGTGGGGCCGTGGCAACCCAGGCACACCGGTCCGACCGGCAGGGGTTCGATCCAGCGGGCGACCGCGCCATCGGGGGTGTCGACCACCTCCGCGTCCGTGGGGACGCCCTCGGCCTTGCCCTCGCCATGGGCCGCCAGCCACGGCTCGACCCACACCGGCGCGGCGTTGGACGGGTTGCGCAGGCGCAGCGACGCGCGCCCCACCTTCACCCCTTGCTCCGCCGCGATGCGGGCGGTGAGGGCCTGGGCCTCGTCGTGGCACACGTGCAGGGCACCCACCGGTCCCTGCTCCTGCATCGCCGCCACCAGCCGGCCCTTGAGCGCGATCTTGAGCGCGGCCGCGGCCTCCCGCGCGGCCAGCAAGCCCGCCTCGTGCCGCTCGGCCTCACCACGCACCGGCGCCCCGCCCGCCGCCGCCACCGGCGCGAGGTCGGCGGGATCGGGTGCTGGGGTCTGGGCCCCATCGGAAGCGGTCGTTCCAAAGCAGGCCGAGGACACGGCCAGGATGGATCCCACGGCGACCACACGCCACAGATCGGAAGACATCGCCACCTCCTTGCCGGGGCTAAGCCTTGCCGGGGCTAAGCGGTTGGGGGACCGAACGCATCGGAGGCCGCTGCGCGGGCGGCCGCCACGCTGTCCTGACGAACGACCGGGTGGCCGAGCGTGTTGTGCCAGGTGCGTTGCTTGCGGGCGAACCGTCGGGTGTCGCGCTGGGTCCTTCGCACGGCCTCCGCGAGGTCGAGCCCGTCCAGCAGGTGGGCGGCCAGGTGGCGGTACCCGAGCGACAGCATCGGCTTGAGGTCGCGGCGGTACCCCGCGTCGAGCAGCCCACGCACCTCGTCGACGTAGCCAGCGTCCATCATCGCGTGGACCCGTCGATCGATGCGGTCGTCGAGGTCGTCGCGATCGAGGAACAACCCCACCGCATCGAGCCGATCGGGCGCCGCGGCGTGCGCGGACTGCAGGTCGCTGAGCCGCTCGCCCGCCTGGAGCCACACCTCCATGCCGCGCACCAGGCGCACCCGATCGTTGGGGTGCAGCCGGGACGCGAGCACCGGATCGGCCTCGACCAACCGGGCATGCAGGTCGGGGTCGGCCTCCAGCTCCGCGCGCAGGGTCGGATCCACCGGTGGGGTCTGGACGAGGCCCCGCACCAGCGCGTGCAGGTACAGCCCGGTGCCGCCCGCCACCACCACCGGCCGGTCCCCCGCGAGGGCCGCATCGGCGAGGGCGAGGAAGTCGGCGACGTCGAACGGCTGATCGGGATCGACCACGTCCAACCCGACGTGCGGCACGCCTCCCCGCTCCGCGACCGACGGGGTGGCGGTGCCGATGTCCATGCCTCGGTACACCTGCATCGCGTCCGCGCTCACCACGACCGCCCCCCAGTCCTGGGCGACGGCGAGGGCGGCTTCGGTCTTTCCGGAAGCGGTCGGGCCCCCCAGGATCAGCACACGAGGGCGGCTCACGACCCGTCCCACCAGGCGCGCACGGCGTCCTCCGACACCGCCCGCGTCCGTCCCGCTGCCCATCCCGCGTCGATCCACGCCGCGTTCAGGGCGTCGTCCGACAGATCGAGGTGGGGCTCGAGGACGGAGGACAGCGCGGTGCCCCCCGCCGCGGCGGCCGCAAGGTCCCCCACCAACGCTGGGAGGTCGGCGTGGGCCAGCGCGGCGGGCAACGCCGTGACGGCGAGCTGACCGGGTGCGAACGCGCGGATGCCGATCCCCAGGTCCTCCAGGGCCTCCGCCGCGTCGAGCAGGGCGGTCATCGACCCCGGCGGCAGCGGGACAGCACAGGGCACCAACAACGGCCGGGAGGGTCCCGGATCCGCCGCCGCCTCGGCATGCAGATCGAGCAGGTGGAGCGCGTCGTCCACGGCGAGGATGGCAAAGCGCCCGACCCGGAAGCGCAGCGTGGGCGCGGCCGGAGCCTGCGTCGCCACCGTGGGTGCCGGGACCGGCTTGGGCACAGGGGGCGGCACCGTCTCGGAGGGGGGAGCCGGCGTGGGCACGGGCGCGGCCGCGGGCACCACGGGCTCAGGACGTGGTGTGGGCGCGGGCATCGGCCCTGGGGCCGCGGCGAGCGGCACGGGCATCGCGGGAATGGACGGAGCCGGACGCGCCGGTCGGGAGAACAGGTCGGGAGCGGCTGTGTGGGGCACCGGGCTCGCCGACGTCCGAGGCCCGGGGGCGTTCCAGGCCGCGTGCAGGGCGGCAGCCACCGCGTCGGTGACAGCGCGCGGGTCGCGGAACCGCACCTCCGTCTTGGCCGGATGGACGTTCACATCCACATCGCCTGGCGGCACGTCGAGGCGCAGGGCGACGACCGGGTAGCGGCCCGACAGGCCCACCGTGCGCGCGGCATCCAGCACCGCCCGGCGCAACAACGGGTCCTTCACCGCCCGTCCCCCGACCCAGGTGTACACCGCCTGCGCCGCGCTCGATCGGGTCACGGTCGGATCGGCCACCCACCCGCGCACCGTGAGGCCACCCGCCGCGTGGTCGACCGGGCGCAAGGCCCCCTGGACGTCCTTGCCGATCAGCTCGGCCACCCGACGCGCCCCATCCTCACCCGCCGGCGCCCGCAGCAGCTCCCGCCCGTCGTGGCGCACGGTCACGTCCAGGTCCGGGCGGAGCATCACCTCCCGCCGCACCAGCTCCACGCAGTGGGTGAGCTCCGTGGGGACGGTGCGCAGGAAGCGCCGACGCGCGGGCGTGTTGAAGAACAGCCCCCGCACCGCGATGTCCGTCCCCGGTGGCATCGCGACCTCCCGCACGCCCTCCAAGCGCCCCCCCTCGATGCCCAGCTCGTGGCCGACCTCTTGCTCGGCCGGCCGGGTGCGCAGCCGGAACCGGCTGACGCTCGCGATGCTCGGGAGGGCCTCGCCCCGAAACCCCAAGGTGACGAGGTCGGTGAGGTCGGCGTCGGTCCTGATCTTGCTGGTGGCGTGCCGCTCGATCGCGAGCAGGGCGTCCTCGCGCGACATCCCCTCCCCGTCGTCCACCACCCGCACCAACGCGGTGCCGCCGCGCTCCAGGTGCACCACAATCCGGGTGCTCCCGGCATCCAGGGCGTTCTCCAACAGCTCCTTGAGGACGCTGGCCGGACGCTCGACGACCTCGCCGGCCGCGATCCGGTCGACGACGTGGTCCTCGAGGATCCGGACCTTCACCGCTTTTCCTCTCCCAGCTTGCGGCGCCGCTTGATGTGCAGCCGCACCGGCGTGCCTTCGAGGTCGAACTGCTCCCGGAGGCGGTTGACCAGGTAGCGCTGGTAGGCGGGCGTCACGCCGTCTGGCGTGTTCGTGAACACCGCGATCGTGGGCGGCCGAACTCGGATCTGGGTCGCGTAGTACAGGCGAACCGGATGGTGGTGGACCTGCGGCGGGCTGTGGGCGACCACCGCCTCCTCGACGAACCGGTTCAGCCGGCTGGTGGAGATGCGGGTGTCGAAGCCCTTGAACACCTTCTCGATCATCGGCAGCAGGCGGTGCACGCCCTTGCCGGTCTTGGCGGAGATGAACAGGTGCGGCGCCCACCACACGTGGGGCAGCCGACGCTGCATGTCGTCCTCGGTGGACCGGCTGGAGATGTCGGGGTCCTCGCGCGCCAGGTCCCACTTGTTGACGACGATCACCAACCCGCGGCCGCGATCGTTGACCAGCTGGGCCAGCCGGGCGTCCTGCTCGGTGGGCCCCTCGGTGCCGTCGATCACGAGCACGGCCACGTGGCACCGCTCGATCGCGCGAATGGACCGCAGGCTCACGAACCGCTCGAGCTGGGTGTCGATGCGGTTGCGGCGCCGAACCCCCGCGGTGTCGACCAGCAGGTAGCGCTTGCCGTCGACCTCCAGGCGGCTGTCGACCGGGTCCATCGTCGTGCCCGGCATGTCGAACACCAGGTGCCGGTCCTCGCCCAACAAGGTGTTGATCAGCGTGGACTTTCCGAGGTTCGGGCGGCCGATCACGGCGATGCGCAGCTCGTGGGGGGCGGGCGCTCCCGACTGCACCTCGGGGACGTCGGCGTCGTCGTCCTCCCCTTCCCCGTCTCCCTCGTCGTCGCGGACCACGATCTCCACATCCCGCTCGACGATGACGTCCTCGACGTCCTCCGCCTCGGGCAGCCGGGTGGTGACGGCCTCGGTGAGCTCCCACACCCCCCGACCGTGCTCGGCGCTGATCGGGACGATCGGATCGATCCCGAACGACCACAGGTCGCCGATCAGCTCGTCGTGGCGTGGGCCGTCGCACTTGTTGGCCGCGAGCACGACGGGGCGCTCGTTGCGCCGCAGCAGCTCCGCGACGTCCTTGTCGGGCGGCGTGACGCCCTTGCGCGCGTCGACGACGAACACGATGACGTCCGCCTCCTCCAGCGCGACCAGGGTCTGATGGCGCATCGCCATCAGCAGGTCGGTGTCGGGATCGCTCTCCAGGCCACCGGTGTCGATCAGGAGCACCCGACGCCCATCGAGCTCGGTCTCCTCGTACAGCCGGTCGCGCGTGACGCCAGGGCGGTCGTCGACCACGGCCTTGCGAAAGCCGATCAGGCGGTTGAACAGCGTGGACTTCCCGACGTTGGGTCGGCCGACGATCGCGACGACGGGCAGCGGCATGTCCGTTCCAAGAGCTCAGGGAATCACCGGGAGGAGGCCCCGGTCCGTGCGGCGCCGCCTATGTTGGCGCGGGTCCGCCCGCCACGCACGACCCGCG
>JAUHWK010000004.1 GCA_030424555.1 bacterium
GTGGCGGGGTTCGCTGTGGACCGGGGACGGCACGGACGTCGCGGGTCCGATGCGCCCTCCCGAGGCGTACGACCCCGCCTGATCCCTCGACGCACGACGCCCCGGCCGACCCTGCGATCGACCGGGGCGCTTCGCCGGCGCCCCCCACGAGGGGAGGACGCCGCGCACGGAATCAGGCCGAGAAATTCGCGGACGCGAAGTCCCAGTTGACCAGGTTCCACCACGCGCCGAGGTAGGCGGGACGGGCGTTCTGGTAGTCCAGGTAGTAGGCGTGCTCCCAGACGTCGCAGGTGAGCAGCGGCGTGACGCTGCCGTCGGTGAGCGGGGTCTCGGCGTTGCCCGTGGTGACGATGGACACGCCGCCATCGGCCGTCTTGACCAGCCAGGCCCAGCCGGAGCCGAACTGGCCACCCGCGGCCGCGGCGAACTTCTCCTTGAACGCGTCGAACGAGCCGAAGGCTGCGTCGATCGCCGCGGCGAGATCGCCGGTCGGGGCGCCGCCACCGCTCGGCGACATCGAGTTCCAGTAGAAGGTGTGGTTCCAGACCTGGGCCGCGTTGTTGAACACGCCACCGGAGGTGGTCTTGACCAGGGTCTCGAGGTCCTTGCCCGCCAGCGAGCTGTCCGCGTCGATCGCCGCGTTGAGCTTGGTGACGTAGCCCTGGTGGTGCTTGCCGTAGTGGAAGCTCAGGGTGTTGCCGGAGATGTGGGGCTCGAGGGCGTCTTGAGCGTACGGAAGGGCGGGAAGTTCGATGGCCATCGGGGACTCCAGGGGAATGGGAAGACAACCGCGGGGCGGCACTGCGCGGGAACGGTTCGCCGACACAGTCCCCACGCTAATCGGCTCGCCGGGCGCGTCCAATGAGGAAGCGTCACGCCGGGGGCGACGCCGCCTGCTCCTGGTCCGCGCGGTCGCGGAGCTGGCCGCAGCCCGCGTCGATGTCGAGCCCCCGCCGGACCCGGACGGTCGCCGGGATGCCGTGCTCGGCCAGGGTCGCCACGAAGCGCGACGCCGCGGGATCGTCGGTGGGGCGCCCGTCGAAGCCCCGGGTGGGGTTGAGCGGGATCAGGTTGACGTGGCACGGAAGCCCACGGAGGGTCTTGGCGAGGGCCAGCGCAGTGGCCTCGTCGTCGTTGTCGCCAGCGATCAGCGCCCACTCGAACGTCACTCGCCGTCCGGTGGCCTGCGCGTAGTCGCGGCACGCCGCCATCAGCTCGGAGACCGGCCAGCGCCGGTTGATCGGCATCATGGCGCTGCGGTGGGCGTCGTCCACGCTGTGCAGCGACACCGCCAGCGTGACCTGCAGCCCCTCCTCGGCGAACCGTCGAATCATCGGGACCAGCCCGACCGTGCTGACCGTGATGTGGCGCGCGCCGATGCCGACGTCCTGCATGATCCCGCGGATCGCGCCGAGGACCGCATCGTAGTTGTGGAAGGGCTCGCCCATGCCCATCAGCACCACGTTGCTGAGCCGGTCGCCGTCGGCCCGCATCTTCGCGGCGTACCGCTGGACCTGCTCGACGATCTCCCCGCGGGTGAGGTGCCGCTCGAAGCCCATCTGGCCGGTGGCACAGAACGCACACCCCATCGCGCAGCCGGCCTGGGTCGACACACACACGGTGCGGCGCCCGGAGCGGTACGGCATCAGCACGGTCTCGATGCGGCGGCCGTCCGCGCACCGGTACAGCCGCTTGATCGTGCCGTCGCGGCTGGGCTGCTCGATGTCGACCGCGAGCGACCCGATCCGGGTCTCGGCGGCGAGCCGTGCGCGCAGGGCCTTGGAGAGGTTGGTCATCTCGTCGACGTCGGTCACGTCATGCTCGTACAGCCAACGCCGGATCTGGCCCGCACGAAACGCGGGCTGGCCCCACGCGGCCATCAGGTCGCGGAGCCCTTGTTCATCCAGATCGTACAGGTCGATCACCACGCCTCCGAGCGCCCGTCCTATCGCGCACCTTGCCCCGGGACCCGCGACCGACGAAGGGACCCCAGGAGGTCCGATGATCGGCGCCCTGATCAACCTCGTGTGGTGGGCCCTCGTCGCAGCCGCGGCGTGGCGCGCAGGACGGGCGTGGGGTGCCGGGGCTGGGATCGCCGCCTTCGTCGCGCTGGCCCTGCTGGGATCGTTCGGTTGGATCGCCTCCCTGCTCGCCCTGGGAGCCGCCGTCGCCCTCGGGGCCCGGGCCGAGCGCCAGCTCACCCTCACCCTCTCCCTGCCGGAGCCTCCCCCGTGACGTCCCCCCTCCCCAAGGTCAGCGTCCTCATCCCGACCCGCGATCGCCGGGCTTGGCTGCCCCGGGTGTTCCACCACCTCGCCCGCCAGGACCACCCCGCCGACCGGCTGGAGGTGCTGGTGTTCGACGACGGTCGGGACCGGGTCGACGACCTCGTGCCCGACGACCCCCGCTTCCGCTACGAGCACGTCGGCGCCCGCATCCCCCTGGGGACCAAGCGCAACCTCCTGTGCGAGGCCGCCACCGGCGACGTGTTCCTGCACATGGACGACGACGACTGGCAGCCTGCCGACCGCATCTCCCGGGCCGTGGCTGCCCTCGACGGCGGGGATGGCGAGGTCGTCGGGCGCACCGTGGTCGCGGTGTGGGATCTGCTCACGGACCGCCTGCACACCACGCCGTCTGCAGGCGACAAGCACGCCATGGCCGGCACGCTCGCCTACACGCGCGCGTTCTGGACCACCCACCCGTGGGCCAACGACGCCCGGGACGAGGAGCGGCAGTTCCTCCGCAACTTCGTCGCCCCGATGATCCAGCTCCCCGGCGCGCCCCACGAGACCCTCGTGGCCCTACACCACGGCGACAACGCCCGGATCCGCACCGCCCCGCTGCCCGCGGTGGACACCTCCATCGACGCCTGGCTCCCGCAGGACGACGTCGACTTCTACCGTTCTGTGCCACGGGATGACTGGTAGCGACGAACCGGTGCAGCGGGCGCCATGGAAGCCCGTTCCGGCCTCGGTTACCGCCTTGACGATGCCCTGCTGGCCCCCACGAACAGGCCGCGGCCCCCCTCCAGAACCACGAAGATCACCACGAACAGCCCGACACCTCCCAGGAGTCCGCCATGTCCCACGACGCGTTCGGCGCCCGCGCCACCTTCGAGCTCGCGAACGGCGAATCGGCCACGTACTACCGGCTGGCCGCGCTCGAAGAGGCCGGCCTGTGCACGGTCGACGACCTGCCCTACTCCATTCGGGTGCTGCTCGAGGCCGCCCTGCGCAACCACGACGGCTTCCTGGTCAAGGACGAGGACGTGAAGAACCTCGCCGGCTGGGCCCCCGGCAGCGAGGCGGTCGAGATCCCGTTCATGCCCGCGCGCGTCATCCTCCAGGACTTCACCGGCGTGCCGGCGGTCGTGGACCTCGCCGCCCTGCGCAACGCGATGGTCGACCTCGGCGGCGACCCCGAGAAGGTCAACCCGGCCGTCCCCGTCGATCTCGTGATCGACCACTCCGTGCAGGTCGACATCGACGGCCGCGACCCCGATGCCCTGCGCAAGAACATCGAGATCGAGTACAGCCGCAACAACGAGCGCTACGAGTTCCTCAAGTGGGGCCAGACCTCGCTCGAGAACTTCCGGGCGGTGCCCCCCGGCCGCGGCATCGTCCACCAGGTCAACCTGGAGTGGATCGCGACGGTGGCCCACCACAAGACCACCGACGGCGAGACCGCGTACTTCCCCGACTCCCTCGTCGGGACCGACTCGCACACCACCATGATCAACGGCCTGGGCGTGCTCGGCTGGGGCGTGGGCGGGATCGAGGCCGAGGCCGTCATGCTCGGCCAGCCCATCTACATGCTCACCCCCGAGGTGATCGGGTTCGAGCTCACCGGCGCCCTGTCCGAAGGCGTCACCGCCACCGACATGACCCTGCGCATCGTCCAGATGCTTCGCGAGAAGGGTGTCGTCGGCAAGTTCGTCGAGTTCTACGGGGTGGGCGTCAAGCAGCTGTCGCTGGCCGACCGCGCCACGATCGCCAACATGGCCCCCGAGTACGGCGCCACCTGCGGCTTCTTCCCCGTCGACGAGCGCACCCTCGAGTACCTCACGCTCACCGGACGCGACGACGACCACATCGCCAACGTCGAGGCCTACTACAAGGCCAACGGCCTGTGGGCGGCCAAGGACGATCCGGCCCCCTCCTTCACCGACACCCTGCACCTCGACCTGGGCGAGGTCGAGCCCGCGCTCGCCGGCCCGAAGCGCCCGCAGGATCGCGTCAACCTGTCGGCGATGAAGACCCACTTCCAGGACAGCCTCACCGCCAAGCTCGGCCTGCACGGCCACGGCCTCAAGCCCGAGCAGGTCGACACGGTGGCCCCCGTCGAGGGCGAGGACTTCACGCTGTCCAACGGCGACGTGGTGATCGCGGCGATCACCTCCTGCACCAACACGTCGAACCCCAGCGTGATGCTCGCGGCCGGTCTGCTCGCACGCAACGCCCGCGCCAAGGGCATCACCACCAAGCCCTGGGTCAAGACCTCCCTCGCGCCCGGCTCGCGCGTGGTCACCGAGTACTACGAGCGCGCGGAGCTCCTCGACGATCTGGCCGCGATCGGCTTCAACGTCGTCGGCTACGGTTGCACCACCTGCATCGGCAACTCCGGACCGCTCCCCGCCCACATCGAGAAGGCTGTCGTCGACCACCAGCTCGTCGTCGGCTCGGTGCTGTCGGGCAACCGCAACTTCGAGGGCCGCGTCCACAACAACGTGAAGGCCTCGTACCTGGCTTCCCCGCCGCTGGTCGTCGCGTACGCCATCGCCGGCACGCTGAACATCGACCTGCAGAACGACCCGATCGGCCAGGATCCCGACGGCCACGACGTGTACCTGCGCGACATCTGGCCCTCCAACGACGAGGTCCAGGCCACCATCGCCGCGTGCATCACGCCCGCGATGTTCCGCGCCAAGTACGCGGACATCCTGCAAGAGCCCAAGTGGGACAGCATCCCGGTCGCGCCGACCGAGCTGTATGGCTGGCAGGACAGCTCCACCTACGTGCGCTTGCCCAGCTTCTTCGAGGGCATCACGCCCGACGCCCCTGGCACCGCCAGCATCTCCGGGGCCCGGGTCCTGCTCAAGCTCGGCGACTCGGTCACCACCGACCACATCAGCCCCGCCGGCGCGATCAAGCCCTCCAGCCCCGCGGGCCAGTACCTCCAAGCCCACGGCGTCGACCCGAAGGACTTCAACTCCTACGGCTCTCGGCGTGGCAACCACGAGGTGATGATGCGCGGCACCTTCGCCAACGTGCGCATCCGAAACCAGGTGGCCCCCGGCACCGAGGGCGGCGTCACCACCTACTTCCCCACCGGGGAGGTGATGAGCGTGTTCGACGCGTCCATGAAGTACCAGGCGTCGGGCACGGATCTGGTGGTCCTCGGCGGCGAGCAGTACGGCACCGGCTCCTCCCGCGACTGGGCCGCCAAGGGCACCCTGCTCCTGGGCGTCAAGGCCGTCCTCGCCAAGAGCTTCGAGCGCATCCACCGCTCCAACCTGGTGGGCATGGGGGTGCTTCCGCTGGTGTTCAAGGACGGCGAGGGTGCCGACACGCTCGGCCTCGACGGCACCGAGTCCTTCGACATCCCGCTGCCCGACACCCTCACGCCGCTGCAAGACCTCACCGTCACGGCCACCGCCACCGACGGCACGGTCACCACGTTCACCGCCACCTGCCGGCTCGATACGCCCGTCGAGGTCTCGTACTACGACAACGGCGGGATCCTGCAGACCGTGGTCCGCAACCTCGCCAATCCGGCGTAGACGGGGCGTAGACGGCCCGGCCCGAGCCCCCGCTCGGCGACGATCGACGCTGGTCCCCGTCCACGGCCTCCCCCCTCTCCGCGAGGAGGGGGGCCGTCGGTGGTTCATGGGGACGGCGCCTCAGAGGACGATCGCGCCGCGTCCAGGCCCACCAACGTGAGCGCGGTGAGCGTGAACGTGCCGACCAGCCCCACCAGCCCCGCGATCGCGAGCGCGGATCCCCACGGGATGTCCACGCCGTCGGGTCGCAGGCCCCGGAGGACCACGAACCCAACCGCCAGGCCCGCCGCGCCCCGCCACCCCACGGCCAGCGACACGGCCTTGAGATCGTCCCGCGTGCGACAGTTCGCCCGACCGGTGTCCGACCACCCCCACAGCGCGGTCCCGACGACGTAGGCCCCGAGCGGCAACCACGCGCCCCAGGGCGCGCCCGCGAGCCCCGCGACCGCCACCACGCTCCCGATCGCCAGTCCCCACTGCCACCGCATCAAGCTGCGGAGGGTGGCACCGGGGATCGTCGACACAAGCCGTCCACCCCGAGCGGCCTCACCCCTCGCGGATGTGCTCCGCCGCGTAGGCCTTCTCCCCGAGCCGCTCGATCAGGTCGAGCTGGGTGGTGAGCCAGTCGCGGTGCTCCTCCTCGGAGACGAGGATCTCCTCGAGCAGGGCGCGGGTGCCGTTGTCGCCGGCCTCGCGACACACCGCGATCGCCGCGTTGAGACGCGGGATCGCCTCGTCCTCCAGCGACAGATCCGCCGCCATGATCTCCTGGATGGTCTCCCCCACCTGCACCTTGAACAGGCGCTGCATGTTGGGGAGGCCATCGAGGTACAGCACGCGGTCGATCACCATCTCCGCGTGCTTCATCTCGTCGATGCTCTCCTTGTACACGTACTGGTACAGGGAGAGGAAGCCCCAGTCCTGCAGGATCTTGGCGTGCAGGAAGTACTGGTTGATCGCCGTCAGCTCGGCCGTGAGGACCTCGTTGAGCAGGCGGATGATCTCGCTACGCGACGTGTCGGACATCGGGGCTCCCAAGCGTAGGGGAGCCTTACTTCGCCGCGACCCCGGTCACCATGGGGCGGCTGCCGCTGCAGGGGGCGTCGTCCTGCGGCACCGACACGAGCCCTCGCGCCGTGAGCGCGGAGCGCAGCTCGCAGGCACACGCGCCACAGTCTGTGCCCGCGCCCGTGCGCTCCCCGAGGGCGCGCACCGTGGAGGCGCCCTCCGCGATGGCGCGGGCCACATCGTGCTCTCGGACGGCGCGACACAGGCAGACGATCACGCGGGCCTCCCAGGCCCCTCTTGATACTGGATGTCATTGGCGCAGGCAAGTGGGAATCCGGGTCTGATCCGAACAATCGATCGGTCCCGTTCAGGACGCGCGCTCCGCCGCGACCAACACGAGCCCCCCGATCGGCGTCCAGGAACGGACCGTCAGGCCCGCAGTCTCCAGGGAGCGCCGCACCTGCGAGCCAATGGCCGGTCCCGACAGCCCGAGCACCTCGGTCGCCGCCCCCCACACCGTCTCCCAGCCCGGACGTCGGATCCGCACCAGCGCCACCAACCGCGCGCCAGGACGCAGCACACGGGCGAGCTCCGGGATCGAGGGCGGCGCCTGGCCCCACCGGTCCGGATCCCCCACGTACACGATCCCCGCCACGCTTCGGTCCACGAACGGCAGCGCCTCCGGTCGCGCGCGAACCCAGGCCATCCCGGGATCCCGCGCCGAGGCCTGCGTGTCGCGCAGGACCTCCCGATCCTCGTCGAGGCCGATCACCCGCGCGACCCCCACCCCGCGGGCCAGGCGGCGCGCCATCCAGCCGGACCCGGTCGCGAGATCGAGGATCGGACCCTCCCGATCGGGCACCAGCCATCGGCCCACGAAGGCCACCACCGCGTCCCGATCGATCGGACCGTGGGCCCGGAACATCGGGTCCAGCACCTCCCTCTCCCACGCGGCGCCCGCAGCAGGCGGGGGCGCCCAGGGGTCCCGACGGATCCGCTCCCACGCGGGCGCCACGTCGAGGACCGCCTCCGGATCGCGGTAGGTCCGCCCACACGCCCCACACGCGATCGCGTCCGCGCCGGGCAGGAAGGCCGCCTCGTGGCAGGCCGGGCACCGCATCACGGAGGCCAGGTAGGGAATCAGGGGATTCCAGGCGCCGTCGTGGGTTCGCACAGGACCTCCATCGCCGTCGTAGCGCTCCGGTGGGCGTCCCGGCAGCCACCCGGGCGATCGGTCCGCGGCACGACCGGTCCCCAGCACGGTATGGAGCCGCCGGAGGACGAATGGACGACGCGCGCACCTGGCCGCTCCACACCCGCATCCTGCTCGGCATGCTCGCCGGCCTGGCGGTTGGCCTCGCCGTCAACGCTGGCCAGGACGGCGTCGCCACCGCACGGGCAGCGTCTCCCCTGCTGGACGCGCTCGCGGGCTTCACCGGGTCGGCCACCGCATTCGCGGGAGACCTCTTCCTGCGGGCGCTCCGCTTCATCGCGGTGCCGATCGTCCTGTTCAGCCTGGTGGTGGGTGCCAGCACCCTCGACGACGTCGCCAAGCTCGGCCGCATCGGCAGCCTCACCGTCGGGCTGTACCTGACCACCACCGCGGTGGCGATCACCCTCGGCCTCGGCCTCGCCAACCTGATCCAGCCCGGCACGTTCGTCCCCGAAGCGCTCCGTGACCAGCTCGCCGGCGCGGGGGCTTCCGCGGCCAACGCCAAGGTCGACACCGCCGTCGCGCCCGATGTCTGGTCCGTCATGCTCGACATCGTGCCGTCCAATCCGTTCCAGGCGATCGCCGAGGGCAACATGCTCCAGGTCGTCACCACGGCCCTCCTGCTCGGCCTCGCCCTCACCCGGCTCCCGACCGAGCTCGCCAAGCCCGTGGTGGGCGTGTTCGACGCCCTCAACGAAGCCGTCCTCCGGCTCGTCCACGGCATCATGGAGCTCGCGCCCTACGCGGTGTTCGCGCTGATCGCCAAGGTGGTCGCCGGCCTCGGGATGGACGTGCTCGGCGCGCTGCTCGTGTACAGCCTCACCGTGATCGCCGGCCTCGCCGTGATGATCCTCGGGGTGTACCCGGGCCTGCTCCGCCTGTTCGGAGGGGTCGGTCCTGCGCGCTTCTTCGGCGCCATCGCCCCCGCCCAGCTGCTCGCGTTCTCCTCCTCCTCGTCCGCCGCCACGCTACCCGTGACGATGGAGTGCGTGGAGGAGGGCCTCGGGGTCGAGGACGAGGTCGCGAGCTTCGTGCTGCCCCTCGGCGCCACGATCAACATGGACGGCACCGCGCTGTACCAAGGCGTCGCCGCGGTGTTCATCGCCCAGCTGTACGGGATGGACCTCACGCTGGCCGATCAGGTCACCATCGTGCTGACCGCCACCCTGTCGAGCATCGGCACCGCGGGGGTGCCGGGCGTGGGCATCGTGATGCTGGTCATCGTCCTGCAGTCCATCGGCATGCCCGACGACGTCATGCGCGGCGGCATCGCGATCATCTTCGGGGTCGATCGCCTGCTCGACATGTGCACCGGGGACGCCGCGGTCGCCACCATCGTCGGCGCCCGCGAGGCTGCCCGCAACGCGCCCGTCCGGCTCTGAGCACGGGCCGCAGCCCTCCGGATCAGGCCTTGGCGGCGGCGTCCAGGAGGCCACGGACGACCTTGGGGTTGGCCGTGCCCTGCGAGCGCCGCATGATCTGACCCATCAAGAATCCAGCCACCTTGCGGTCGCCGTCGCGAAGCCGCGCCGCCTCGTCCGGGTGATCCGCCAGCACGGCGTCGACCAACGCGCCCAGGGCGTCGTCGTCGGAGACCTGCACCCACCCCTCGCGGGCGGCGATCGCGTCGGGTGCCGTGGGCTCGGTGAGCATCAGGCCGAGCACGTCCGCACCGCGCGCGGCCGACAGCCGATCGTCCGCGACCATGCGAACCAGGGCCCCCAGCCGCGGTCCCAGATCCGCCAAGGTGTCGGCGTCGGGCTTGAACGCGAGGAGCTTGTTGGCGATCCACGACGCGACGTCCGCCGCCTCAGCACCCGCCGCGACGGCCCCGTCGAGCACTGCGCCCCACCGCGTGTCGCCCGCGACCGCCCAGGCCACGTCCTCGCTCGCCCCGGCCGACACGAGCCCGTCGAACCGGTCCCGCGCATCGGGGTGCTCCGCGAAGTACGTCTCCCGACCCGCGTCCCGTCGGGCCGCGTTCTCCTCCGCGCTGAGCGTCTCCTCCTCCGGTCGCTCCGGGGCGGTGGTCTCCGGCGCCGCCTCCTTGCCCGCCCAGGAGTCCTTGAGCGCCACGACCTGCGTGAACACGGGCCGATCGCCGTCCTGTGCCACGGGATCCCGGAAGATGTAGCCGTGCCGCTCCAGCTGGTGGTGGTCTCCGGCCTGCCCCAGGGCGATCGCAGGCTCCATCCACACGGTGGACACGGCGAGGCTGTCGGGGTTGATCGCGTCGAGGAAGTCGTCCTCCGCCTCGGGGTCGGGCCGGGCGAACAACCGGTCGTACACCCGCAGCTCGCAGGGGACAGCCGCGTCCTCGGGGACCCAGTGGATCACGCCCTTCACCCGCCGCCCCACGGGGTCGGCGCCCAACGTCGCGGGGTCGATGCTCGCACGCAGCCCGATCACATCGCCGTGCGCGTCCTTGAGCACCTCGTCGCACCGGATCACGTGGCCGTACCGCAGCCGAACCTCGCCCCCTGGCACCAGGCGACGGAACCCCTTGGGGGGGTCCTCGGCGAAGTCGGACCGCTCGATGAGGATGCGCTCCGACAACGGGATCGCGCGGACCGCCTCGAGGTCGACGCCCGACGCCGGGTCCATCGCCCGCACATCGTCGGGGAAGTCGGCGCCGGTGAGCGTGGTGGGGGTGACGTTGGTCAGGACCACGGGGAGCGGATCGACCACGCCCATGCGACGGGACGCGCGCCGGTTGAGGTCGTCGCGGATCGCGTGCTCCAGCATGGCCACGTCGACGACGCTGTGGGTGCGTGCCACGCCGATCCGCTCGCAGAACGCGCGCAGCGCCTCGGGCGTCGCCCCCCGACGGCGCAGGCCGGACACGGTGGGCATGCGCGGGTCGTCCCACCCCTGGACGTGCCCTTCCTCCACCAGCCGCCGCAGCTTGCGCTTGCTCAGCAGCGTGTAGCTGAGGTTGAGCCGCGCCATCTCGGTCTGCCGCGGGGGGGCGTCTACCGGGAGCTGCTCGAGGAACCAGTCGTACAGCGGCCGGTTCACCTCGAACTCGAGGGTACACAGCGAGTGCGTGATGCCCTCGAGGGCGTCGCACTGCCCGTGGGCCCAGTCGTACATCGGGTACAGGCACCAGTCATCGCCGGTGCGCCAGTGGTGCGCGTGCTTGATGCGGTACATCAGCGGATCGCGCAGCTTCATGTTGGCGTGGGCCATGTCGATCTTCGCCCGCAAGACCTTGGCCCCGTCCTCGAACTCCCCGGCCTTCATGCGGCGGAGCAGGTCGAGGTTCTCCGCGGGCGTCCGGTCGCGCCATGGGGACGGCGTGCCCGGCTCGGTGACGGTCCCCCGGGTGGCACGGATCGCGTCGAGGTCCTGGTCGTCGACGTAGGCGAGCCCCCGCTGCACCAGCTGCTCCGCCCATGCGTACAGCGGCTCGAACCAGTCCGACGCGTGGACGATGCGCGCCGGCTCGTAGCCAAGCCACCGCACGTCCTCGACGATGCTCTGGGCAAACCGCGCATCCTCGGTGACGGGGTTGGTGTCGTCGAACCGCAGGTTGCAGGTCCCGCCGAAGGACTCCGCCAACCCGAAGTTGAGAACGATCGACTTGAGGTGCCCCAGGTGCAGGAATCCGTTGGGCTCCGGGGGGAAGCGCGTCGCGACCCGGCCGTCCCAAGCCCCGGCCGCGCGATCCCGCTCGACCATCACCCTGATGAAGTTGCCGCCCTCGTCCGCCATCCCGACCTCACGCAGGCCCCGGGCTTATCGCAAGGGCGGAGGGGGGGCGATGCCACCCACCGCCGACGTCTGCTCAGAAGCAGTCGCCGCCGTCGTAGTTGTAGTCCTCGCAGTCGAACGCGCTGTCGCAGAAGCCATCGCTGACATCCCACGCGCTGGAGCACCCGCCGCTGCAGTTCCGGGTCTGACCGTCGAAGCAGAACCAGGACCCACAGTCGCCCGCGTCGTAGTCGTACTGCGCGCAATCCAATGCCGAGTCGCACCAGTCGTCGTCGAGCCACCAGCTGCTGGTGCATCCACCGTAGCAGTTGGGGATCTGACCATCGGGGCACGGCGGCGTGACCACCACCGGCGGCTCACAGTCGCCGCCATCGTAGTTGGTCTCCGCACAGTTGAGGCCGAGGCCCTCGTCGCAGGTCCCGTCCCCGATCCAGGTGAGCGGGTCACAGTCGACGCCCGTGCAGTCGAGGTCCTCCCCGACCGGGCACCCGTCGTTGAGGTTGGTGTCCTCGGGGCAGTCGCCGCCATCCCACCCCAGCGCCGCACAGTACACGTTGCTGGAGGTCTGGCACAGGCCGTCGCCCAGCAGGCCGTTGGCCACACAGGTAAGGCCGTCGCAGCCCAGGGTCTCGTTGGAGGCACACCCGGTGCCGGAGCTTCCGGTCGAGCCGGAGGTCCCCGAGGTGCCGCTCGTGCCCGTCGTCCCAGACGTTCCACTGGTGCCCGACGTGCCGCTCGTGCCCGACGTCCCAGACGTTCCACTGGTGCCTGACGTCCCGGAGGTGCCCGACGTGCCTGTCGACCCACTAGAGCCCGTCGATCCCGACGAGCCGGTGGATCCACTGGACCCCGTGGACCCACTCGATCCGGTGGTGCCCGAGCCGCCGCCCGGTGCCTCCTCGCCGGTGTCTCCGAAGTACGTGTCCCCGGTGACGGGGTCGTCGGAAGCGCCGTTCCCAGCGCCGTCATCGCGGACGTCGGGGTCTGACGTGTCGACGGGCTCGATGGCGGTGAGGGGGGTGAGCGTGGAGCAGCCGGCCCCGACCACCAGTGCCATCCCCACGATGCCCAGCTTCCAGGTCGACAAACGCACTCCCGCGCAAGGCGCCATCCTACCCGATCCCCCGCGGGACTCCAACCCGCGAGGGACCGAGTGGATGGTCAGGGATCAGCTGCCGTCCGAGTCGCTGTCGGAGTCACCATCCGAGTCGCTGTCCACGGGGGCGTCGCAGTCGCCACGGTCCCACTCGTACGCCTCGCAGGCCCAGTTGCCGTACAGGAAGTCCGGCTGGTCGTCGCAGAACCCATCGCCGAGGTCGCGGATGGTCTTGCAGACGCCATCGCAGTCCGGCGCCTCGCCGGGCGCGCAGCCGTCGTTGGTGTCGGAGTCGGCCAGGGGCTGACCATCGGAGTCGAGGCAGTCGCCGCCGTCGTAGCCGAACTCGGCACAGTCGAAGTCGTCGATGCCCTCGACGTAGTCGCAGAAGCTGCCGGTGTCGCCCAGGTACGGCAGGTACGCACAATCTCCGTTGCAGTCGGGGATGAACGCGGGAGGGCAGCCGTCGCCGGTGTCGCTGTCGATCAGGCCATCGGTGTCGAAGCCGGCGCAGTCGCCCTCGTCGAAGTTGTACTCCGCGCAGTTGAAGTCACCGAAGTAGAAGCCGAAGAAGAACCCGAGATCGCACGATCCGTCGCCGATCGCGCCCAGACCCACACACTGGCCGTTGCAGTCCGAGGCATCGCCGGGCGCGCAGCCATCATCGGTGTCGGTGTCGATCGGGCAGTCGCCGCCGTCGTAGCCAAACGTGTCGCAGTTCCAGTTGCCGAAGAGCCCGCCGTCATCGCAGCTGTCGTCGCCGATCCAGGTCGGGTCCGCACAGTTGCCATCGCAGTCCGGCGCATCGGAGCCCGGGCACCCGTCGGTGTCGGAGTCCACGCTCGTGTCGCTCGTGTCCGACGTGTCGCTCGTGTCCGACGTGTCGCTCGTGTCCGACGTGTCGCTCGTGTCCGACGTGTCGCTCGTGTCCGACGTGTCGAGCCCGGTGTGGTTGTCTTCCGACGTGTCGCTCGTGTCCGACGTGTCGCTGCTCGTGTCGTCCGACGTGTCGGACGCGGTGTCCGTGTCGTTGCCCGACTTGTCGGTGACCGTGGTGGGGCAACCCGCCAGCACCAGCGCCATCGCGGCACCGAACAGCGTCTTGTGGGTCCAGCTCGTCATCGTGGAATCTCCTGTCTACACACGTTCAACCCATCGCTCCGGGATCCCGGAGGCGACGGAGGGGTTCATGGATGGGACTCAGGGGCAATCGCTTGCATCCCACCCGAAGGTTTCGCAGTTCAGCCAGCTGTCGCAGTAGTTGTCGAGCAACCATGACGCAGGCGAGCAGTTGTACGACATCTGGCCGGTGGTGCCGCAGTCCGGCACATCGCCGACATCGCACGCGTTGTACACGCCGCACGCACCCGCGTCGTTGCCGTACTCCGGGCAGTCAAACGCGGCGTCGCACGCACTGTTCTGGATCAACGCAAGATCTGCGCAGGTGCCATTGCAGTCGGGAAGCTGGCCGACAGGGCACGGGTTGAGGGGCGTGGTGCTCCCACCGCCACCGCCCGTTCCGCCGGTTCCGCCTGGAGTGCAGTCGCCGCCATCCCAGTTGGTCGCGGCACAGTCCAGGTCGAAGTACGAATCGCAGACGCCGTCTCCGAGCCAGGATGCGGGATCGCAGTCGACGCCGGTGCAGTCGAGCACCTGACCGGCCGGACACCCGCTGCCGCCGGAGGTGTCGACGACCACCGGGCCGTCGTCGCCGGAGTCGTTGCCAGCCGCGCCGCTGTCGTTCGCGCCCTGGTCCGTCTCTTTGTCCGCCTTTGAGGCGGTGTCGAGCGGCACGTAGGTGTCCCGCTTGTCGTCGCCGGTGGACCCATCGTCAGCGGAGGTGTCGGACGAGTCCGCGCCGGAGCCGTCGTCCAAGGGCACGGTCACGCAGCCAGCCGCGAGCACCGAGGCGAGGGCCATGGATCGCGCCGACCAAGACATCCGCTTCATGAACCCTCCAAGCAACACCCCGGCACCGAGACCAGACCGGACATGCGTAACGTGTCGCACACCACCTGTCCCCACCGAAACCAAGGTCTGCCCAGCGTTTCGGATGACACGGCGTGACACAGCCCTCGGATCGTCCGCGGCAAAAGCGCCAATTTCCGTCACGCCGCTGACACGTTCGGCGCGTTGCGAACCGTGGGTCCGCGGCCGCCCGCGCCACCTCGGAACGCCTCTCCCGTCACTCCATCGGGCGCAATGCATCCCGGACGCGTCGACGCAGGGCCCGGCACCGACGGTGGCGAGGTGGCCCATCCAGGAAGCGCGTGACCGCGTCGTCCAGATCGTCCAGCACGGTGTCGAGGACCTCCGCGCGACGGCGTCCAACGCCCTGCTCGCCCAGCTCACGACCCAGCGCCCGAAGGCGACGTCGGGCCCGCTTGAGTGCACGGGCGGCCCGGCGGCTCCCGTCCTCGTCCCGGATGCGACGCCGCGCCTCCTTGAGGGCGATCCGAACGGTCTCGATCCGGTGGGCGATCCGGAGGCCCCGCGTCTGACGCACGCTCCGCACCGGGCCGGCGGCGCCTTCCTCCCCCGATTCGGGCATCGACACCGGCGCCCCAGCGCGTGCCCACGCCACCCACGCCACCACCCGATCCACGTCCAGACCGGCGCGCTCCGCCAGGGCGAACGCATCCGCCGCCGCCAGCTCAGCGACGGTCGTCACCGCGGCTGCCGACAGGGCGTCCACGCCTGCCCCATCGAGACCGGGGACCTCTCCCGGCCCGAGAACCTCCGACATCGACCACTCCACCGCGTGCCGCCAACGTGACGGGCCGGTATCGTTCGCGCGACGCACCGTCATGTGACGAATCAAGGGGCCGTCCGCCCCCGGGCGCAGAGGCGTTCGCGCCGCCACCGCAGGGCCCCACCCCGACCCGATCCTTGCATCCTCGGCGCCCACGATGCACAGAAGGAAATCGCCGACCGGGCTGAGCAGTCCCCCGCGGCGGCCATAGGAGGGTCCATGTCGAAGCAGGACGTGTCACTGCCCGAGGACGAGTACCTGACCGGCGAGGAGCTGCGCGAGCTGCACGACATCCTCAAGCAGCAGCTCGAAGAGATCCTGGACGACTCCCGCGAGGAGATCCAGGAGCTCACCGCCCAGCGAGAGGTCGACGCCGACACCCTCGACGTCGCCGTCAACGAGTCCAACCGCGACTTCGCCCTGCGCCTGGCCGACCGCGAGCGGCGCCTGCTCAAGAAGATCCGGCACGCCCTGCACCGCGTCCAGCAGGGCGAGTACGGCACCTGCGAGTCCTGCGGTGCGCCGATCACCTTCCAGCGCCTGATGGCGCGGCCGGTCGCCACGCTGTGCATCGACTGCAAGACCGAGGCCGAGCAGCTGGAGCGTCCCCGCCGGATGTTCGTCTGAGCGCACCGCGGGGCCGGAAGGCTCCAGGCAAACGGCTTCGGTAGACAGGTCGCGTCGAGCAGGTCCCGTCGAGCGGGTCCATCCCGGGGCACCTTGGGGTGGTGTGAGATACGCCACAGGAGCGGACCGTGATCCAGGGCCCGCTTGACGGCCCCCGGTCTGTCCAAGGAGCCATGTGACGCACCCCGTAGAACGACCGATCCTCGCGGGTCGGTTCCAGGTCCTCGCCCGCCTCGACCGGGGATCGGTGGCGGAGGTGTACCTGGCAGACGATCTCGTCTTGGGACGTCCCGTCGTGGTCAAGACGCTCCTGCCCATGGTCGAGCCCGGCTCCCCGATGCACGATCGGTTCCACCATGAGGCGCGGATGCTCGCCGAGATCGAGCACCCCCACGTGATCGGTCTGGTGTGCGACGCCGTCGACCAGGACAACCTTCGGTTCTTCGTGATGGAGCACGCAGCCCACGGCTCCCTCCGCTTTCTGGAGTCGCCCGAGGCCGAGCGCGACCCCCTCCAGATCGGCACATGGTCGCTCCAGGTGTGCAGCGCCCTGGACACGATCCACCGGCTCGGGATCATCCACCGCGACGTCAAGCCCGGCAACGTGCTGATCCATGCCGACGGCTCGGCACGCTTGGCAGACTTCGGCATCTCGCACGATCCCCGGGTGCAGCTCACCCAGGCAGGTGACTCGCTGTACTCACCCCTCTTCTCCGCGCCGGAGCAGGCGGCCGATCCCCGGGAGGCCACGGCGCGGTCGGACCTGTACTCGCTGGGCGCCACGCTGTTCTGGGCGCTCACCCGTCGGTCCCCGCTCGCCCTGCTGGCCGGGGAGACCCGGGGCGAGTCCCTGGAGGCGGTGCCCGCGCCCTTGCGCGATGCGGTGGCCCACTCCACCGCGTTCCGTCCGGAGAACCGCTTCGTCGACGCCCTCGAGATGCACGCCAGCCTCGAGATCGGACTGGCCGACATGCGGCGTGCCGAGGCCTGAGCCCCGGAGCCCCATGCCGGCCAGGGCCCCGCCACCCCGCGTCTCAGGTCGAGCCGGGGCGACGGGGTGTGGGCAGCGCGATCAGGAGCGCTGGACGATCAGGCGATCCTCGACGTCGTCCACACGCTTCATCGTCTGCACGCTGGCCAGGACGGCCTCCTTGGCCTCGTCGTCGTTCACCTCACCGCGCAGCATCACGCGGTCGCCGGTGACGGCGATCTCGAGGTCGAGGGCGTCGGCGCCGATGGCCTCGAAGGTCTGGGCGCGCACCGCGGCGTGGAGCATGGCGTCGTCCAGGTTCTCCTTGGCCGGCGCCTCGTAGCGGCCGTCCTTGGGCACGGAGAGCTTGTCCACCACGCGGGCCACCCCGTCCACGCTGCGGGCGGACGTGGCGGCGAGCTTCTTCGCCTCGCGCGGCACCTCACCCTTCAGGGTGACCGTGTCGTCGTCGACCTCGATCTCGATCGACAGCGCGGGCGTGCCGACGCCTTCGAGCAGGGCCCCGCGCGTCGCGGCGTGGATGCGCGCGTCGGACAACGCGGCCTGGACCTCGGCGGGTGCCTCGGCGGCGCTGGGTGCGTCGGAGCACGCGCCGGCGAGCAGGGCGAGGACGGTGAGCGTGGTCATGGTCGTGCGGGTCATGGGGACCTCCGGGGAATGGCGCAGGGCGCCAGGAAGCGGCCGGTGACAGTCCGGCCACAGGGTGCGGAGCAGCGCTCCGCGAACAGGTGAGACGGGGCTCAGCTCGAGGGCAGCACCCCCTCGCGCTGCAGACGGGCCACGAAGGCATCGACGGCCTTGGCGGCTTCGTCGCGGGTGTGGCCGTACCGCTCCTGGACCACGCCCAGGATCTGCTCGGAGCGGCCCTTGAGGGACTCCATGTCCTGGTCGGTGAAGCGGCCGAACTCCTGACGGATCTGGCCCTTGATCTGCTGGTAGCGGCCCTTGAGGATGTCGGTGTTCATAGGAACTCCTGGTGTTGGGTTGGGGGACGGCGTGGCCGTCCCGGGTCAACGCGGGCGGATCGGTCCGCACGCGAGTCGAGGGCCGGAGGCTCCGGCCGGTTGGGTCTCGCCGTCGTCGGCGCCCTCGTGGAGCACGAGGGTACGGCCGAGCACGGCGTGGCGTCCGTCGTCGAGCGACAGATCGGCGGCGACGATCGTGTCGGTCAGGCGGCCCTTGCGGTCGGCCACCAGGTTGCCCAGATCGCCCGCATGGCGGGTGCCTGCCTCGTCCTCGGGCAGGCCGTGCGGGTGGCCCGCCGGGGCGAAGTGTCCGCCCGCGCCGTCGAACGCCGGCCCACAGAAGGACCCCTCGTGGACGTGAAGGCCATGGGCCGAGAACGCCTCCAGGCCCCGACCGTCCACCGTGACCAGCAGGCCGTGGGGAGACTCGGAGAGATCCGCCGTGGCGACGGTCCGTCCGCGACGGTCCTTCATCACCGCCTCGGCGTCACGCCGGGTGTCCGCGCCGGAGGCAGGGACCTGGTGGTGGCAGGCCACAGCCCACACGATCAGGGAAAACAGGCGGTTCATCGGATCTCCGGAGCGGGAAGATCGGCGAGCCGGTGGCGACGCATCTGGGCGTCCCACAGCACACCGTGGGTGATGTCGAGCGCGACGAGGCGCAGGCCGGTTGGGTCGGCGCCGTCGGGCAGCCAGTGCCGCAGCAGACGCGACCAGTGGTCGGGGTCCACCCCTTCGCGGTGGGCCACACGGGCCGTGCCGTACAGCAGGGCGCGAAGGCCCCCCCCGAGCGCCGTGATCACGATGTCGACGGCGTCAGGGGTGGTGGGCACCACGTCCTGGGACGCGACCGCCCACACCCCCCGATCCACCCCGACGTCGATCAGGGTGACCGGGCCACCCCGAGGGTCCCCGTGGGGGGCGGCCTCGGGATGGGAGTTCCCGCAGGACAGCAGGAACGCCTCGTCGGTCGCGAGCACGACCTCGGCCAGAGAGCGGGTGGCGGGGCGGTTCATCGGGGCTCCCTCAGACCACGTCGCCGCGGAAGGCGTGGCCCAGCAAGGCCACGACCGCGACCACCAGGAACAGGAAGAAGGCGAAGCGCGCCAGGGCGGCGAAGCCGACGGCCAGACCACCGAAGCCGAGGCCACCGGCGATGAGGGCGAGGACAGCGAAGATCAGGGCAAAGCGGAGCATGGGGCCTCCTGGGGGATGCGCGACAACCGCGCGGGGAACGAATCAGTCAGAGCAGACGACCGCGGCGCGACACGACGAGACGGCGTCGATCTGGTCGAAGAACTCGTCGTCGCAGGCGGCCTCACGGGCGTCGTCGACACAGTCCTTGAACGCGTCGCGATCGAAGTCCTCGGCCTGACAGTCGTCCTCGGACCAGGCGCCCTCGAACACGTCTTCCATCGCGTCGAGGCAGTCCTCCATGTCGTCCCAGTCGCCGTCCTCTCCGATGTCGTCGCAGGCACGCTCGGACTCACAGGTCTCGATCGCAGCGCGGGCGATGAAGCCATCGCGGGTCACGGGGACCAGGCAGGCGGTGGTGAGCAACGGAATCAGCAGGAAGGTGGGTCGCATGGACGCTCCATGGTGGGCACGGTGGCCGGGGGACGTCCAAGGCATAGGGCGCCACTTGCACCCATGCAAGTGATTGCATCGTACTTTATGTGTGCAAGTATGGATTCACAGGCTTGTCCCTGGCGATACATCGCCACCACTGGGAGGACATTCAGTGGGTGCAAACCCCAAACGCACGACGCCCCCGGACGCGCGGGGCGGCCGGGGGCGTGCGGAAGCCTGGCTTCCGAGGGTGGGGTCAGACCTCAGTCGAGGTCGTCGTCCCCGTCGTCGGACTTCTCGGCGATCATCGCCTCGGTCGTCAGCAGCAGGCCTGCGACGCCCGCCGCGTTCTGCAGCGCGGTGCGGGTGACCTTGACCGGGTCGAGCACGCCCGCCTCGAACAGGTCCCCGTACGCGCCGGTGGCGCCGTTCCAGCCGAAGGAGCCATCGCCCTCGCGGACCTTGAACACCACGATGGAGGCGTCCTCACCCGCGTTGCGGGCCAGGATGCGCAGGGGCGCCTCACAGGCCTCGCGGATGATCTGCACACCGAACGCGGCGTCGCCGGTCAGCGCCAGGGCGTCCAGCGCCTTCTGGGCACGGACGAGCGCGGTGCCGCCGCCGGCGACGATGCCCTCCTCCGCGGCTGCGCGGGTCGCGTTGAGGGCGTCCTCCACGCGGTCCTTCTTCTCCTTCATCTCGACCTCGGTGGCCGCACCGACGTAGATCACGCCGACACCACCGGTGAGCTTGGCCAGACGCTCCTGGAGCTTCTCGCGGTCGTAGTCGGACTTGGTGTCCTCGATCGCGCGGCGGATCTGCTTGACCCGGTTCTTGATGTCGACCGGGCTGCCGGCGCCGTCGATGATCGTGGTGTCGTCCTTACGGACCACGACGCGCTGCGCCCGGCCGAGCTCGGCGAGGGTGAGGGCCTCGAGCTGGATGCCCAGGTCGTCCATCACGGCGGTGGCGCCGGTGAGGATCGCGATGTCCTGCAGCATGGCCTTGCGGCGGTCGCCGAACCCGGGCGCCTTGACCGCACACACGGTCATGGTCTTGCGCAGGTTGTTCACCACCAGCGTGGACAGGGCATCGCCCTCGATGTCCTCGGCGACGATGAGCAGGGGCTTGCCGGACTCCGCGACCTTCTCCAGCAGCGGGAGCAGGTCGTTGAGGTTGGAGATCTTCTTCTCGTGGACGAGGACGTAGGCGTCGTCGAGCGCGGCCTCCATCCGGTCGGCGTCCGTGATGAAGTACGGGCTGAGGTAGCCGCGATCGAACTGCATGCCCTCGACGATGTCCGCCTCGGTCTGCAGGCCCTTGGCCTCCTCGACCGTGATCACGCCGTCCTTGCCGACCTTGTCCATCGCGTTGGCGAGGATCTCGCCGATCTCGGCGTCGCCGTTGGCGGAGATGGTCGCGACGTCGCGGAGGTCGTTGTTGGTGTCGACGGGACGGGCGAGCGACTTGAGCTCGGCCACGACCGCCTCGACCGCCGCCTCGATGCCGAGCTTGAGCTCCATCGGGTTGGCGCCGGCCGCCACCAGCTTGGAGCCGGAGGTGAAGATGGCCTGGGCGAGGACGGTGGCAGTGGTGGTGCCGTCGCCGGCGACGTCGTTGGTCTTGGAGGCGACCTCCTTGACCATCTGCGCGCCCATGTTCTCGAACTTGTCCGCGAGCTCGATCTCCTTGGCGACGGTGACGCCGTCCTTGGTGATCACGGGCGAGCCGAAGGACTTCTGGAGCACGACGTTGCGGCCCTTGGGCCCGAGGGTCACGCGGACGGTGTCCGCGAGCTTGTTCACACCGGCGAGGACGCGGGCACGCGCCTCCTCACGGAACTCGATCTGCTTGGCAGCCATGATGGCCTCCTACAAGGGATGGGGGGAAAGGGTCGGGCTCAGGCGCCGATGATGGCGAGGATGTCGTCCTCGCGCAGGATCAGGTGATCCGTGCCGTCGAGCTTGACCTCGTCGCCGGAGTACTTGCCAAAGAGGATGGTGTCGCCGACCTTGACGGTGAGCTCGCGGATGTCGCCGTTCTTGAGGCGACGCCCGGTGCCGACAGCCACGACCTCGGCCTGCTGCGGCTTCTCCTTGGCGGAATCGGGGATGATCAGGCCGGACGAGGTCTTGTTCTCGGCCTCGACGCGCTTGACGAGCACGCGATCGTGCAGCGGACGGAAGTTCACCATGGGTCTCTCCTCCCCGGTTCGGGGTGTGGAAGGGTCGGTGCGGGTCCCAGCGGCGCACGCGTGCGCAGCCGGACCGGGCGCGGGCATGGCTAGGCACCCGGGAACGGGCGTCAAGACCGATCGCACACACCGTTCGGATCCAGGGCCCAGCGACCCGATCCCCTCGCTCCACCGCGTCCGGATCCAACCAAGCGGTTGACGCCGGCCCCGTCGCGTCTAGCTTCGCGGCGACACGGGGGCCCCCACCAGGGGACCCACGACACCGCACCCCCACGGAGAACAGGAACCATGGGCAAGATCATCGGCATCGACCTCGGAACCACCAACTCTGTCGTGGCCGTGATGGACGGCGACAAGCCGACCGTCATCGTCAACGACGAAGGCCAGCGCACGACCCCCTCGGTCGTCGCGTTCACCAAGGATGGCGAGCGCCTCGTCGGCATCGCCGCCCGCCGTCAGGCCGTCACCAACCCCACCAACACGCTGTACAGCATCAAGCGGCTGATCGGCCTGCGCTTCGACGAGGCGGAGGTCGAGCTCGGCCGCCTGCCGTACGACGTGGTCCGCGCCGACAACGGCGACTGCCGCGTCCGCGTCGACGGCAAGGACTACTCGCCGCCTGAGATCAGCGCGATGGTGCTGCAGAAGCTCAAGGCGCAGGCCGAGGCCTACCTGGGCCAGCCGGTCACCGAGGCGGTCATCACCGTCCCCGCCTACTTCAACGACAGCCAGCGCCAGGCCACCAAGGACGCCGGCCGCATCGCCGGCCTCGAGGTCAAGCGCATCATCAACGAGCCCACCGCCGCGGCCCTCGCGTACGGCATGGAGAAGAAGAAGGACCAGACCATCGCCGTGTACGACCTCGGCGGCGGTACGTTCGACATCTCCATCCTGGAGATCGACGAGAGCGTGGTCGAGGTGCGCGCCACCAACGGCGACACCCACCTCGGCGGCGACGACTTCGACAACGTCATCATCGACTGGCTGATCGCGCGCTTCAAGGCGGACACAGGCATCGACGTCTCCAAGCAGACCATGGTCGTCCAGCGCCTCAAGGAGGCCGCCGAGAAGGCCAAGATCGAGTTGTCGTCCAGCGTGAACGCGCACATCAACCTGCCGTTCCTCACCGCCGACGCCACCGGCCCCAAGCACCTCGACCTCACGCTGTCCCGCGCCGAGTTCGAGCGCATGATCGAGCCGCTCGTCGACCGCAGCCTCGGCCCGTGCAAGCGCGCCATCGAGGACGCCGGCCTCAAGGCCTCGCAGATCGACGAGGTCCTGCTCGTCGGTGGCTCCACCCGCATCCCGCTGGTGCAGAAGAAGGTCGAGGACCTGTTCCGCAAGGCCCCCAACCGCTCGGTCAACCCCGATGAGGTCGTCGCGCTCGGCGCCGCGATCCAGGGCGGCATCCTCACCGAGGACGTCACCGACATGCTCCTGCTCGACGTCACCCCGCTGTCGCTGGGCATCGAGACCATGGGCGGTGTGTTCACCAAGCTGATCGACCGCAACACGACCATCCCGGTCGAGAAGTCCGAGACCTTCTCCACCGCAGCGGACAACCAGACCGCGGTCGACGTGTTCGTGTTCCAGGGTGAGCGTCCGCTCGCGCGCGACAACAAGCTCCTCGGCAACTTCCGGCTCGACGGCATCACCGCCGCCCCCCGTGGAATGCCGCAGATCAAGGTCACGTTCAGCCTCGACGCCAACGGCATCCTCAACGTCACGGCGAAGGACAACGGGACCGGCGCCGAGCAGCACATCACCATCGAGGCGTCCGGCGGCCTGAGCGAGGCCGACATCGAGCGCATGGTGGAGGAGGCCAAGGCCAACGCGTCGCTCGACGAGGAGAAGAAGTCCCTCATCGAGAAGCGCAACGAGCTCGACGCGGCCCTGTACGGCGCCGAGAAGCTCCTCGCGGAGCAGGGCGAGGCGCTGTCCGGCGACGACAAGACCCGCCTGGAGTCCTCGCTCGAGGCCGCCAAGGAGGCCAAGGACAGCGATGACCTCGCCAAGGTCACCAAGGCGCTCGACGACCTCAACAAGGCCCAGCACCGCATCGCCGAGAAGATGTACCAGCAGGGCGCACCCGAGGGTGGCCCCGCGGCCGGCCCCGCCGGGGGCGCTGCGGGCGGTGGCGCCGCCTCCTCCGACGACGACGTGATCGACGCCGAGTTCGAGGACGCCTGATCCGCGGTCTGAACGTTCGGGACCGGTCGGAGCGACGCCGACCGGTCCCCTCCTCCCCCGGGCGGTGCGCAGGCGCCGCCCGTCGTCGCATCCGGACCGGAGTCCCCTGTGAAGCGCGACTACTACGAAGTGCTGGGCGTCAGCCGCGACGCGGACGCGTCCGCGCTCAAGAAGGCATACCGAAAGCTCGCGCTGAAGTACCACCCGGATCGGAACAAGGACGATCCCGAGGCCGAGAAGAAGTTCAAGGAGGCCAGCGAGGCCTACGAGGTCCTGACCGACGATGAGAAGCGTCGGATCTACGACCAGCTCGGACACGAGGGCCTGGAGGGGCGCGGGTTCGATCCCGGCTTCTCCGACATGGGCGACATCTTCAGCGCCTTCCGCGACATCTTCGGCGGCGGCGGGTTCGGCGGCGGCGGCGGCGGACGGCGCGTCCGGCGCGGTGCCGACCTCGAGCTGCGTCTCGTCCTCGACTTCATGGAGGCCGCCCACGGCACCACCCGCACCGTGCCGATCACCCGCTCGGTCGCGTGCGGAACCTGCGACGGCGACGGCGTGAAGGCGGGGGCCAAGGCCTCCACCTGCGGAACCTGCGGTGGGCGCGGTCAGGTCGCCCAGCAGATGGGCTTCATGCGCATCGCGTCCACCTGCCCCACCTGCGGTGGATCCGGCGAGGTGGTCAAGCCCGAGGACCGCTGCGGCACCTGCAACGGGCGCGGCCGGGTGCGGGAGACCGAGGACATCGAGGTCAAGGTGCCGGCTGGCATCGACGCCGGGATCCGGATCCGGTACGGCGGCCGCGGCGAAGCCGGCGATCCCGGTGCGCCCCCCGGCGACCTGTACGTCCTCGTCGACGTCAAGCCCCACGAGATGTTCCGCCGCGATGGGCAGGACGTGTACCTCACCGTGCCCGTGCCCTTCCCCACCATGGCGCTGGGCGGCGAGATCCTCGTCCCCACCGTCCACGGCGACGCCACCCTGGAGATCCCGCGAGGCACCCCATCGGGCCGCGTCCTCGTCCTCGACGACGAGGGCCTCGAAGACCCCCGCGGCCGCCGAGGCCGGGGCGACCAGCACGTCCAGGTCGTGGTCGACGTCCCCCGCAAGGTCTCCGACGAGGAGCGCGCGCTGCTCGAGCAGCTCGCCGAGCTCCACGGCGACCGGGTCCAGAAGAAGGGTTGGTGGGACAAGCTGTTCGGGTGAACCCCAGCGCCCGTCCTGCGGTGGCGCACGCCGGTCCCCGCTGAGGCTCGGCCGCTCGCCCCACCGTTGCCGCCCGCCCCCATGCGGTCCCGCGCCACGCCCTCGCGGTCATCGGCCGCGGAGTGTCTTCCAGGATCCCGCCAGGCCCAGCCGACCATCGGTGCCCCCCACCGGCCACCCGTCGATCATCAGCGCCGGCCGGTCCCCGGCGACCAAGCCGCCCTGGACCCCGGGCACCACGGCGAGGACATGGTCGATCGTCCGCGCGCCCGGCAACACGTCGGGGGTTCCGTCGTACCAGGTTCGCCCCGCGATCTCTGGCCACGCGATCCCCAGGGACGGAACGAAGCGCGAGAGCCCACGCCCCATGGCGGGGACCTGAGTGACGTCCCGCGACCACACCCACGCCCACGGAGAGCGCTCCACGGACGCACGGCCCGACACCACGCGGACAGGATCGACCTGCGGTGCAGGCGCGATCTCGGCTTCGACGTCTGGCACGTTCTCGGCAACCTCTTGGCCCCAGGCGAAGACCATCCACCAGACCCATGGGAGCATTCCAACCTCCTTGCCCCCAAGTCTACCGGAGGCACGGGGCCCCTGACGACGCTCGGGCGTGCCCCTTCCCACCCGATCCGCACGTCGAGCCGTGCCGCCCTCTCGCGAGACGCGACGGACTGCCCTGCGGGCACCCGTGGGCCCCGCATGACGAGGTTCGGCCGCGCGGACCGCCCGACGCACCCCACGCGCGCGACCGGCTCGGGGCGCTAGATCCGGTCGTCGAAGTCGTCGCAGGACATCCCCGCGATCTCTCCCGCGAACACGGGGAGATCCAGGTCGTCCAGGTCGCCCCCGGCCGCACAGTCAGACCGATCGAAGGGCTCGCTCGCCTGGCTGAAGTCCTGGAAGTCCGCGCACCAGCCTTCCGCAAAGTCCGGGTCGGACGCCAGGCACGACGCGCACTTGTCGCAGACCTGATCGACCGAGGCCAGGCAACCGCCCAGGCCGAGCACCATCACCAATCCAACCCCACGTCCCATCGCACACCTCCGGGTCCATCGCCGCGCCGGGCCATCGATCGCAGCGCCCACCGCGGCGATCGCCTCCATGCTACCCTCCGCGCGCCCTCCCGCTGGAGTGGCCATCGCGAACAGGGGTGTGGTCGATGCGGTTCTCCGAGATGTACTTCCACGGGGTGTTCCGCTACCTGGAGTTCGTCCTCAACGTGTACGGCGGGGTCGCGGGCATCTTCTTCCCCCGCTTCTTCCAGCTCCAGTTCCTCCCGGCCTTCGCCAGCTCTCCGTCGCTCGACGACCCGCTCGTCCTGTTCATGTGCCAACAGTTCGCGCTGATGGCCCTGCTGATCGGCCTGCTGCTGTTCTTCGTCCTCCGGTCCAAGGATCCCTGGGTCATCCGCACGTTCCTCGCGTGCTTCCTGATCACGGACTGGGCGCTGATCCTCACCTTCGCGGTGCTCAGCCAGCACACGGGCTGGGACTTCGCCGTGGTGTTCAACATCGGGATCACCCTGTTCCTGCACGTCAGCCGGTGGCCATACATCCTGCGGCCAGAGCTGGCCTTGCCCGTGGCGGACGCCGCCTGAAGGAGACGCCATGCTCGCACCCGACGGCCTGCCCGCACGGCTCCTGTCGTGGATGGCGTTCCCGCTGATCGTGTTCGGGTGCCCCAGCGTGGCCTACGCCGCCTTTCGCGCCACCGGCGATCTCGCGATCGCGTCCACCGTGGGGACGACCACCGCCGCGCTCGGGTCGGTCGCCATCGAGTGGCTGATCCCCTTTCGCGACGACTGGCGGGCGCTGGGTGCGGACCGGTCCCGCAAGAACACCCTGCTCAACGGCCTGTACTTCGTCAGCTCCGCCATCTCGCAGGAAGGGATCGCCAAGACGCTGATCACGGCCGCCCTCGTGCCCTTCTTCGGCTGGCTCAACCCGCAGCTCGGGCTCGGCGGCTGGTGGCCCCACACCTGGCCGATCGTCGTGCAGGTGGTGCTGCTGCTCGTGATGTCGGACTTCCTCCAGTACGTCACGCACCGCACGATGCACACCTGGGAGCCCGCCTGGCAGCTCCACAAGGTCCACCACTCCCTCGAGGAGCTCAACTGGTCGGCCGTGGGCCGGATGCACCCGCTCGAGCACTTCGTCGCCTCGGGCGGCCGCTTGCTGCCGCTGATCGCGACCGGCGCCGGCCCCGAGGTCGTCCTGGTCTACCTGATCTTCCTCAACGCCCAGGGCTTCGCCGTCCACACCAACATCCGGTTCGACACCCTGCTGCTCAACCGGCTGATGTACACGCCGGACCACCACCGCTACCACCACAGTCAGGTGATCGCGGAGTCCAACAACAACTACGCCGGCCCCTTGCTGTTGTGGGACTGGGCGTTTGGGACGCTGATCCTGCCCGACCGACACGGCCCCGCGGTCCTGGGCCTGCTGGACACCGACCCCATGCGCCACCAGTTCACCGACGAGCCCAGCGCCCTGCGGCAGTTCGCCCACCAGTTTACCGCCCCGCTCCGCTACTGGGCCGGGCATCGTCCGCGAACGACGGAGCAGGCGATCCCCTCCGCCGCAGAGTCCGCCTGAGCGTCAGCGCACCGGCTGGGGAACGGCCGCCGCGCGCCCGAACCGACGCACGTAGCCGTTGCTCCACAGCCAGAAGACGCCCACCGAGACCGGCAGCCACCCGATCGCCGCCCACAGCGGGATGGCCTGGGCGAGCAGCACGACCGCGATCGCGTGGGTGGTGGTGTCGATCAGCAGGCCGCCCTCCTTGGCCAGCCACATCACGGGCGAGCGGGCCCATGGCACGAGGGCCGTCCCGAGCAAGAACTCGTGGGCGACGTAGTCCGTGATCGTGAACGCCACGTGCAGGCTGAGGTGGACCGCCAGCGCGAGCTGGCCCAGCGGGTGCGCCACGAGGTCGGGCGCCAGCAGCAAATAGGCGGTGAACAACACCACCTCGCTCGCGAAGAACCGCCAGTCCGTGCCCCCGATGATCGACGGCTCGTACCGGTGTCGGAACAGCGGACCCGCGTGCAAGAGGAGGTACAACACCGCAAACGGGAAAACGACGATCTGCGTTTCCGGACTCCCGTACATGGTGTGACCTCCGCTGCGCACCTGCTAATGTCGCGCGGCTTGCGACACACGCGGGCGGTGGATCTGTGGGGGTCCCATGAAGATCGGTGTGATCGGATCCGGCGGTGCCGGGATGACCGCGACGTGGCTCCTCGACGAGCACCACGACGTCACCCTGTTCGAGCGCAACCCGGTGCTCGGAGGCCACGCCCACACCACCGACGTCACGATCGACGGCCGGACCTACCCCTGCGACGACGGATTCGCCTGGTTCTCCGAGCGGATGTACCCGCTGCTGATGCGGATGCTCGACCTGCACGGCATCCCGTCCGAGATCGTGCCCATGCGGGTGACGTTCACCAACCGCGACATCGGCTGTTCCGTGCCCATGCCGCCCACCACGCCCCAGCAGGTGATGCGGCTGATCTTCCGCCCGCGGCGGCTGCGGTACCTGCTCGGGATGGACCACGCGATCCGGCGCGGGCTGGGGGTCGTCAACGACCGGGCCCACGGCCAGACCCTGCGCGAGTTCGTCGACACCCTCAACCTCGGCGCCCGCACCCGCCACGAGTTCGTCCAGCCCTTCTTGTTTGGCGTGTGGGGTGGGCCGTGGGATCGCAGCGGCGACTTCTCGGCGTACCCGGTCCTCAAGTACCCGGTGA
>JAUHWK010000274.1 GCA_030424555.1 bacterium
GGGCGCGCTCGTGGTGGTCGTGGAGGTGCTGGCCTCCGGCGTGTAGTCGAACACGACCGTGCCATCCGGGTTGCGGATCTCGGAGGTGCGGGCCTCGAAGGTGAGGTCGTCGTAGGGCGACGCGAGATCGGCGGTGAATCGGCGGGTGACCTGCATGGCGGTCCTCGGGCATCCAGGAGCCCGTCTCCGGGCGACCCGACCACCATATCTGGGGTCAAAACCAGCGTCCAACCCCAACATCTTGTGGATGGGCGCCAAGATGGTTGTCCACATGTCCGCAGGCCGAGGACGGCCTCACAGCGCGGTTCGCGCCCGGCCTGTGGACACTCATCCCCCGTTGTCCACAGGCCATCCGCAGCGGGCCTGTGGCTGGGGCGCGGTCACGGCACCCGCGGGGTGGGGGGCTCAGTCCGCGAGGCGGTCGGCCAGATCCTGCAGGCGCATCCGGAGCTTGTCGAGCTGGCGACGGAGGCGCGCACGGTCCTGACGCAGGCCCTCCTCGCCGGCGTCGGCGGGGGGCTGCTCCAGGGAGAACACGAGGAGGTCGAGCTCGCGGGCGAGGTCGTCGGCCTCTCGGACGACCGCGTCGCGCATCACTTCACCCCGTGCATCCAGCGGGTGAGGAAGGTCCAGGACATCGCGAAGCACACGACGCTGATCGCGATGGCCACGCCGCCGATGGTGCCGAACACGTCGGTGTAGCTGTGCAGGGAGGCCATGCCGCTCACGGCAGCCTCCGCAGCGCCGTGGCCTCCGTGGCCGCCGCCGCCGGTCATCGCGGCGATCGCACCGGCGATGTAGTGGCTGAACGCGGTGGCGAGGAACCAAGCCCCCATCACGAACCCGACGATCTTGCCCGGGGACAGCTTGGTCACCATGCTCAGCCCGACCGGGCTCAGGCACAGCTCGCCGGTGGTGTGCAGCAGGTAGCCGGCGAGCAGGAACACCAGCGGCACCATGCCCTCGGGGGTGGCGAAGAACTGGCTGGACCACAGCACGAGGAAGCCCAGCCCGAGCTGGAGCAGCCCGAGCCCGAACTTGGTGGGGGCGCTGGGGTCGCGGTCTGCGGACGCGAGGCGCTGCCACAGGGTGCTGAACGCGGGGGCCAGCACGACGATGAACAGCGGGTTGATCGCCTGGCCCCAAGAGGTGGGCATCTCCCAGCCGAACACGCTGCGGTCGACGTTGCGGTCGGTGAACAGGTTGATGCTGCTGCCCGCCTGCTCGAAGAACGCCCAGAAGGTCATCGAGAAGAACAGCAGCACGATCACGACGCCGAGGCGCTGGCCGTCGACCGGACCGGCCTGCCAGGCCACGAACAGCAGGTAGGCGAGGATCGCCAGGCCGATCACGGTGAGCGCGGTGCCGAGCACATCGGCGGGGCCCCCCATCGCGGCGACCGCCGGGCCGAACAGCTCGTTGGCGCGGATGATGAACACGAACAGGGGGATGGCGATGAACGCGCCGGCCCAGGTCGCGAGGACGGGGGTGCGCGCAAACGTGGGGCGGGCGTCGGAGCCGTCGTCCTGGCCGGGCGCGAGGCCGTGGTGGTCCAGGTACTGCTGCGAGGCGAGGAAGCCGACCAGGCCCAGGGCCATGCCGATGCCGGCGGCGCCGAAGCCGTAGTGCCAGCCGTACAGCTCGCCCAGGGTGCCGCACACCAGCGGGGCGGCCATCGCGCCGAGGTTGATGCCCATGTAGAAGATGGTGAACGCGCCGTCGCGGCGGGGATCCCCCTCGGGGTACAGCTTGCCGACCAGGCTGGAGATGTTGGGCTTGAAGAAGCCGTTGCCGATCACGAGCATGGCTAGGGCGGCGTAGAACACCAGCTCGGCGTTGTCCTCCCCGAAGAACGGCTCCAGCCCGAGGGTGAGGTGGCCCAGGGTCATCACCAGGCCGCCGAGGACGATGGCGTTGCGGTAGCCGAGGATCTTGTCGGCCAGGGCGCCGCCCGCGATGGGCGTGGCGTACACGAGCGCGCCGTACGCGCCGTAGATGATCGCGGCCTTGCCGTCGCCCCACCCGAACCCGCCCTCGGCGATCTGGGCGGTCATGAACAGGATCAGCAGCGCGCGCATGCCGTAGAACGACATTCGCTCCCACAGCTCGGTCATGAACAGGACGTACAGGGCGATCGGGTGCCCGAACAGCGTGCGCTCGGCGGGCGCGGGGGAGTCGGCAGTCACGGGCAGGCCTCCGGATGACGGACCCGGGTCCCTACCGCCCGCCCTCTGGCACGTCCAGCATGGACGCCGTCAATGCATCGTCCAGCGCACGGAGATCGGGGTCCCGGGGAAACGCCCGGAGCGCTTCGTCCAACCGCACGCGCGCCTCGCGCAGCCGATCCTCGGCCTGAAGCGACCGGATGGTCGCCGCCCGCTCGAACGCGGTGGGGCCCGCCGTGGCTGCGGTGCCCCAGCGGGTGTCGAGGATGGCGCGCAGCCGACGGCCCTTGGGGTGGGCCGCCAGCGCCTCCAGGGCACGGCGCCGGGCCTCGGGAAGCTGGCGGGTGTGGGCGTCGAGGGCGAGGCTGTACAGGGTGTCGACGTCGTCCCCCGCGATTTCGAAGGCCCGATCGATGCGGGCGGCGCGATCTTCGGGTGCGGCCCGGGCGGCCTGCCGAAGCTGGCCGCGCGCTTGCTTGTCGCGCTGGGCGCGGAGCATGCGGGGCACGACGAACGCGGCCACGACCACCCCGAGCAACGCCAGCGCCCAGGGAGGCAGCAGGTCCTGGAGGACGACGAACAGGTCGCTGAGGCCGCGCACAGGCACTCCGGGGAGGGCGCCAACCCTGCACACCGCGGCGCGGTCGGAAAGGCCTGGTCTGCGGCCGTGCCCCGGTCCTTCCCGTGGGGCGGCGACGCGCTCGCGACCGCTCGCGACCGCTCGCGACCGCTCGCGACCGCTCGCGATTGACCGCTCACTATCGACCGCCCACTACGGATGGACGATGGTCGCGCGGCCGGACAGCTGGTCGGGTCCGGGCAGGATCTCGCGTAGGTAGTGGTCGGCGGACTTATGGGCCCGCCACTGCCGCGGGTACCCGAGGCTGACCTCCTCGTAGCGCACGCCGTCCACCCAGTCGGTGGTGCGCACGTGCAGGTGGCCGGCCACGCACACCGAGGCCCGGTACCGCTGGGGCCAGTCGTGGGTGCGGGGGGTGCCGCACCATGGCCGGTACCGAGGGACGAGGGGGAGCCGCACGAGGTCGCCGCGGAGCGGCCAGTGGTTCACCAGGACCGTGTTCCAGCCGTCGGGGACCGTGGCGAGGAGACGCTCGGCGGCGTCGCACCGGGCGTGGCACCACGCGGCGACCGACGGGTAGGGATCGGGGTGGAGCAGGCGGGTGTCGGTGGCGTGGATGCGGTCCTCGGCCGCCCACGCGATCGGGTCGACCCCGTCGGGCGCAAACCCGAAGTCGTACAGGAGGCACAAGGGGACGATGGCCGTGGCAGGCCCCTCGCCCGGCCACCGCCACCACCCGTCCTCGGGAGTCCAGGCCCCTGCGGCCCGCGCCGCCGCGATGATCGCCGCGTACTTTGCGACCCCACGAGGGTGGTCTCGCAGGCTCCACAGCTCGTGGTTGCCGGGGACGTACATCACGAACGCGAACCGCCGCCGGAGGCTGGCGAGGGTGTCGTGGACGGCCTCAGGGCGCTCGGAGACGTCCCCGGCGACGATCAGGGCGTCGTCGGGGCGGGCAGGGATCGCCTCGACCGCGTCCCCGTTGCCGCGGTGGTGTACGTGCAGGTCCGACAGCGCGTACAGGCGCACTCAGCCGGTCCCCGCGCCGAGCCCGACCGCGCCGAACGCAAAGGCCAGCTGGGCGCCGTAGTACAGCGGCAGCCCGACCACGCGGTTCTGGAAGGCGTCCACCAGGAAGCGCTGCCGCGCGACGAACAGGTCGCTGATCGCGAACGCGACGGCCGCCCCCGCCAGGATGTTGCCGTGCAGGCCCGGGTGGGCCACCGCGACGCCGCCTGCGAGCGCGACCATCACCCCGATCACGGCGACGTAGGCGACCACGGCGGGGAACAAGCGGCCGGCGGGGCCCCGCAGGGTGCGCAGGACCGCGGCGGCGAGCGCCAGCATGAACACCGCGCCGGGGACCACGCCCTGCCCGTCGTACCCGAGCTGGACGAAGCACACGATGTAGCCGATGTGGCCGAGCAGGAAGGCGGTGAGCCCGCCGAGGAAGGCGGGCTTGGAGTGGCCGATCAGGGCGACGTCGCCGATCGCACACAGGATGAACGCTGCGAGGAAGGCGGTGCCGTGCGGGGTGCGGTCGTACACCCCGAGCGCGGCGCCGAACGCGAGGAACCCGAGCGAGGCGACCACCTTGCCCCCGGCGGCCGCCCAAGCGCGCCCGGCGTGCTGGCCCCACAGGGTGACGGCGAGGCCGCCGAGGCACACGGCGACGGACAGGGCGATCATGCGCGGGCTCCACGGCGGCGGCGTCGGACCAGCAACGCCAGCGCCAGAGGCAAGGCCCAGGCGGGATGCGGGCGCGGGCCGCTCGCGCACCCGCAGCGTCGGCCTTCGTCGGCCGCAGAGGGGCAGGCGGTCGTGTCGAGCGTCCACGACAGGGTGTTGTCCATGGTCGTGCCTTGGTCGTCGCGCACCCAGGAGGTCTCGTCGCGGACGGTGGCGGTCAGGCGGGTGGCGCCGCGCGGACAGCCGAGGTCTGCGGTGAGCCCGCTGGCCTCGACCGGCTCGTCGTCCAGCGACCAGGTCACGACAGTGTGGTGGGGCGGGGACACGACGTCGAGGGTGACGGTGAGGGGGGACGCGGGCGTGACGACGAGGGCGCCGGGCTCGGGCGAGACCGACTCGACCGGACCGTCTCCCCGCGCCCGGTACAGTGCGGTCACGACGTGCTCGCGGCACACCGGGCAGTAGCGATCCTGCAGGCTGTGCATCATGCAGGACTGGTCGGTGGGGCGTAGCCAGGAGGTGAACGAGCACACGGGGAACCCATCGACCCCGTCCGTGCCGACCCACGCCTCCCACGGGAGGGGATCGAGGTCGGGCGGCGAGCAGTTGGGACCTGGGGCCGTGCCGGCGTTGTCCTCGAACCCGTAGTCGTACTCGTCCCACAGCTGGACCAGGGTGTGGCCGAGCTCATGGGCGCTGACGCTGCGGAGGTACGGGCCCGTGTAGGACGTGGAGTAGGTGATCCCGCCCGATCCGCCGTACGGGACGTCGTCGATCAGCAGCAGGACCCCATCGGCCTCGGGAAACACCTCGGCGACGGCATCCACCACCCGGGCTTCG
Source organism: bacterium (assembly GCA_030424555.1). Taxonomy (GTDB): domain Bacteria; phylum Myxococcota_A; class UBA796; order UBA796; genus JAUHWK01. Next base: position 5,275 of record JAUHWK010000274.1, read on the forward strand.
TTGCAGCAGATCAGGCGATCGAGGCCGCTGCAGCCGTAGTGGCACTGAAACGCGCTGTCGACGCTGTTCGTGCGGGGGCCGGCGTCGATCCCGCCGTCGACACTCTCCACGAATCCGGCGTGGACGTTGTACATCCGGCGGTAGTCGCCCCAGGGCTCCAGATCGAGGAGGTGGTCGACCACGGTCTGGGCATCGTCCAGGAAGTCCTCTCGATCGGCCGCGCGGTAGCCCTCGGACAGGAT
>JAUHWK010000275.1 GCA_030424555.1 bacterium
GCGAACGATGGACTCCTCGATCTCGCCGCCCACCAAGATGCCGGTGGCGCCGCCCATGGCCAGCTGGGTCCACTGGATGGGCGCCCGGACCCGATCGTCGCCGACGGTGGCGGTGCCGAAGATGCGTCCATCGATGCGGACCACGAGGGTCTCGATGTCTTCGGCCAGCGGCTCGGAGAACACGAGGGTGGCGTCCGTCCCGTCGGCCTCGACCGTGTACGGGGTGGTGATGGCGGCGGCGTTGGGCGCGGGCGCGCGCACCGGCTGGCCCTCCACGTCGACGAGGTCCTCGACCCGGAACAGCGAGACCGCGCCTGCAGGGGTGGCGATCACGACCATCGGCGGCTTGGTCGCCCCCTTGCGCAGGTAGACGACCACCCGCGGCCCCTCGGCCACGACGTCGTCGATGTCCTGACCGGCCGCCAGGAGGCGGGCCTTGACCACGGCGGCGGTCTCCGGATCCGCCTCCCCGTCCGAGGCGTCCAACCACAGCTGGAGGGGCGGCTCGACGGGACCGGTCGCGGCCGACGCATCGACGTGAACCTCGCCGTCGGCCAGCAAGCTGGGCGCCAGCACGTACAGCGCGCCGAGCAGCAGCGCTGCGATCGCTCCAAATCGGAGCCAGGTGCTTCCTTCCACGTCCGTCTCCTCAGCCGTCGGCCTGGACGTCGCCCTGGCGGCGCACGACCTTGGTCTTGTCGAACACCACACGGGTGCCCTTGGCGATCTCAAGCTCCACGGTGCCCTCGTCGACCTTGGTGACCCGCCCGTGCATCCCGGCGTCGGTCACGACCCGGTCGTCCTTGGCGAGTGAGTCCAACAGCGCCTTGTGCCGCTGCTCCTCGTCCCGCTGGGGCTTCCACACCAGCAACCAGAACACCCCGAAGATGATCGCGAACGGGATGATGTTGGAGAGCGCTTCCATGGACCGGACTCCGTCGGGCACCGGGGCGGGGCTGCGTGCCGCCTCCGGGAGACGGCCTCCCGCCGGGTGGCGGGATGAGGACGTCCGTTCGGGGGACCGGCGTGGGCGGGCCCGCCCTTCCAATCACCGCGGGACCCACCGTCAAGGGGGCCCGCGCGACGGGCGGTCCTAGCCGTCCCCGGGATCCGGGGCCAGCGTGGGCGGCCCAGAGGCCTTGCCCGGAGGGTGCGTGGCGACGGCCGCACGCTCACGCCACCGTGCCAGCCCGTCCCCATCGCCCGCCAGGATCGCGGTTCGGAGGCCGTGCACCAGCTGTTGGTACAGGGCGAGGTTGTGCATCGACAGCAGCCGGCGCCCCAGGTCGTCCTTGGTGCGGACCAGGTGGTGGAGCGCCCCGCGAGACATCCGGGCTGCGGGCGACGCGGGCACCGAAGGATCCAGCGGAGACGGGTCCTCCCGGAACCGCCCGTTGCGCAGGTTGACGCGCCCTCCCCAGGTGTAGGCCTGCCCATGCCGGCCCATGCGCGTCGGCAGGACGCAGTCGAACAGGTCCACCCCACGCGCCACGGCCTCGGCGATGTCGGAGGGATGCCCCACGCCCATGAGGTAGCGAACCCGATCCGACGGCAGCACCGGCGCGGCGGCGTCGACCATCGCGAGCATCGCCTCCGTCCCCTCCCCCACGCTCAGGCCACCGATCGCGTAGCCGTCTAGATCCATCGCCCCGAGCTCCTCGGCGTGCCGCCTGCGCAGCACGGGATCCACGCCACCCTGGACGATCCCGAACAGCGCGGTCCGATCCGCATGCCGCCGCGCCGCCAGGCATCGCTTGAGCCACCGGGTGGTGCGCTCGGTCGCCTCCCGGGTGCGCGCCTCGTCCGCCGGTTGCTCCAGGCACTCGTCGAGCGCCATCGCCACATCGACCCCGAGGGTCTCCTGGATCTCCACCGCTAGCTCTGGGGTCAGCTCGCGGCGCGTGCCGTCCAGCGGCGACGAGAACCGTGCGCCGTGCTCGTCGAGGGACAGCCGATCGCGCAGGCTGAACACCTGGAAGCCGCCGGAGTCCGTGAGGATCGGGCCGTCCCACCCGGTGAACCGATGGATGCCCCCCAGCGCCGCGACGGTCTCGTGGCCCGGACGCTCCCACAGGTGAAACGTGTTCGTGAGCATCATCCGGGTGCCGAGGGCAGCCAGGTCGTCAGGCCCCACCCCGCGCACTGCGCCGTACGTGCCCACCGGCATGAACGCCGGCGTGGGCACGACCCCGTGGGTCAGGTGTAGCCGCCCAGCCCGGGCAGCCCCCACCGTTCCCTGCAGATCAAACCGAGAGCATTGCGTCGCCATAGGAGTAGAACCGATAGTCCCGCGCCACAGCGTCTGCGTAGGCTTCGAGCAGGCGCTCGCGTCCGACGAAGGCCGCCACCAGCATCATCAGGCTGGAGCGCGGGAGGTGGAAGTTGGTGAGCAGGCCGTCGACCGCCAGCAGCGGGTCGTCCGGCCGAAGGAACAGGTCAGTCACGCCGGATCCAGCCCGCACGACCCCGTCGCTGTCGAGACGCGCGGCGCTCTCGAGCGTCCGGCAGGCGGTCGTCCCCACCGCGATCACCCGTCCGCCCTCCGCGCGTGTGCGGCGAACCGCATCGGCCGTGGTCTCCCCGATCGCCCAGCGCTCCGTGTGGAGGCGCCCCCGCGCGAGGTCTTCGTCTCGGAGCGGCCGGAAGGTGCCGATGCCCACATGGAGCGTGACGGTCTGGAACGCCACGCCCCGCGCGTCCAGGGCGTCGAGGAGCGGATCGGTGAGGTGCAGGCCCGCGGTCGGCGCCGCCACCGAGCCCAGCGGTCCCGCGAACACGGTCTGGTACCGACGCCGATCTTCGTCGTCCGCCGCGCGCTCCATGTAGGGCGGGAGCGGCATCTCCCCGTGCGCGGCCATCACGGACCAAGGATCCGGCGAGACCCGTACCGTGGCCAGGCCGTCCTCCCCGGGCAGGGCCACGATCTCGACCGAAGCCTCCTCGGCGACCGTGAGCGTCTCCCCGACCTTCAGCCGACGCGCGGGACGCAGCAGGCACGGCACCGGCCCGGGACCGGCCCCCAGCAGCATCACCTCGACCGCCCCGCCCGTCTCCCGTCGCGCGCGGAGGCGGGCGGGCATCACCCGGGAGTCGTTGCCCACCAGCAGATCGCCGGGCCGCTCCATCACCACCAGCACGTCGTCGGGCTGCAACAGCGACGGCAGGTCCACGATCCCCCGATGCGACGACGGACCGCCGTCGCGCGGCACGACCATCAGGCGCGCGTCTTCGCGGCGAGCGGGCGGACGGGTGGCGATCCGCGCGCGCGGCAGGTCGTACGACCACGCGTCGAGCGGGTCGACGGCCGGCGCGACGGGGTCGTCTGGCCTCGGCTCGGACGACGAGGTCACCACACCTCCGAAGGGTCGGCGGGTGTACGGCGTCCGTCCAGCACCGTCCACCGAGGCCAGCCCGCAGCCTCCACGATACGAGGCGCCGTCCAGCCCGGAGTCTCCGTGTCCGATCACGACCGGTCCGATGCCCCTGCCGCCTCCCGAGGCGCCCGCCGCCGCACCGCCACCGCCCGGCGACGCCCTGGGGATCGCGCCCCCACCGATACCCCCGCCGGATCCACGCCCGCGCCTGCTGCGTCCGGTCCCGACCCCGTGCCGCCCGCCAAGCGCACCCCCAAGGCGGTTCGCGGCGAGCAGATCGCCCGTCCCAAGGCCCGCACGGTCGGCCGGGAAGACCGCACGGGCTCTGCCCCTCGCCCCGCCGACACCCCCACCGGCCTCGGCGCCCTCGAGAAGCTCGCCGCCGATGGGTTCGACATGGCGGATCTGCTGGGCGGCGCCTCGTCTCCTGCCCCGCTGCCCGAGGCGGGCACCCGCGTCCAAGGCACCCTGCTCCGGCGTTCCGGGGCGGAGTGGGCTGTCGATCTCGGCGCCTCCGTCGAGGGGTGGATCGCAGCCCGGGAGATCGAGGACGGGGTGGAGGGCCAGCCGGTCGAGGCCTTCGTGATCGAGGCCAACGAGACCCACATCCAGCTCAGCATTCGCCTCACCGGCCCGGCCGCCGCCGCGTTTCTCGACGAGGCCGCCGAGGCTGGGGTGCCTGTCGAGGCCAAGGTCGTCGCCCGCACGGGCCCGGGCTTCGACGTTCGGATCGGCCCCGCCCGGGCATTCCTCCCCATCAGCCAGGCCGCTCGCCTGCCGATGGCCAACCCCGACGCCCTCATCGGCGAGACCCTCGACGTGTTGGTGATCGAGCACGGCGAGAAGACCGTCGTCAGCCGCCGTGCGCTGGAGGAGCAGGACATCGAAGCCACCCGCGCCGCGCGGCTGGCCCACCTCGCCGAGGGCGACGTGGTCCGTGCCACGGTCACCTCGGTCCAGCCCTGGGGCGCCTTCCTGGACGTCGACGGGGTCGACCTTCGCTTGTCCAAGCGGGACTTCGACTGGGACGAGCCCGAGGATCTCACGACCCGCCTCGAGCGCGGTGCCGTGAAGGGTGTTTCCCCGACTAAGCTGGGGGCGGAGGCCGGGGCCGCGCGTCCCGCTCGCTCAGCCGGGGGGTGCACCCAGCACGTACTCCAGCTCCGGGTCGACCAGGATACGCCCCGCCATCGCCTGCCGCCCCAAGAGCATGAGGTACGTCATCTCCGAGCGGTCGGTGAGGGTGAGCTCGATCGGCCAGCGGCGCCCGCCCATCTCGAGCACGGTGAGGATCACGCAACGGCGTTGCTCGGTCGCGGTCGAGCTCTTGACGCGACGCATCGACTTCACCCGGGCCTCACAGGCCACGACGCGGCTGACGTCGTGGTTGTCCGGGTGGATATCAAAGCGGATGTAGCGCTTCTTGTCGCGCCGAAAATCCTGGATGTTGTCGACATGCAGCGACGAGGTCGTGGCCCCCGTGTCGACCCGCACGTGTAGGCCCGAGATGCCCAGCTCTGGCAAGTTGCAGAGCTCGAGCGCGCCGATGAGCATCTTGTCTGGAGGAGGCGGGCTCTCGAGGAGCGCGCGGCGCGTGGTCCGGAGCTTCTTGACGCGCCCGGCGGGAGTTGGAGCTGTCGCAGTCGTGTTCTTGGCGGCCGTCTTCTTCGCGGCCGTCTTCTTGGCGCTCGTCTTGGCGCTCGTCTTGGCGGTCGTCTTGGCGGTCGTCTTCTTCGCAGCCTTCTTGGGTGGCTTCTCGGCAGTCGGCTTTGGGGCCGCCTTCGTTGGCTTCTTCACGGCCTTCTTTTTGGCTACCTTCGCAGCCTTCTTCACGGCCGCCTTCGCTGGCTTCTTGGGCTTGGGGGGGATGCTCATGGCCTGCGATATGCTCCATCGGGCACGAGGTGATCGTGGAGCTGTTCGAGGCTCTCCACCACGTCTTCGGGCTCCGTAAAGTGGGCAATGTGGAACATCGCCTCCCCCTCTTGGACGAGCGGGATGTTCTGACGCCCGATGATGATTCCGTCGACGCTGCTGCGCACCTGGTCGAGCACGTCGCCGTAGGGCCCCTTGATATCGGCCAGGGCCGAACCCTTCTCGACGTAATCACCCAGCTCGCGCAGGTGCACCACAAAACCGCTC
>JAUHWK010000276.1 GCA_030424555.1 bacterium
GTCCGACCACACGGCGGCCGGGTCCATCGGGCGTGCAAAGGGCAGGCGCGGCTGACGGGCGCCTTCGTCCGTCCACCGCACGGTCACGGTGTCGAGCCGGGTGACGCCCTCGCGCCAGGCCCGATCGAGGGTGGGGCCGAGCACGGTGACCTCGACCGACGTCGTGCGCGTGGCGGGGGCGGCCGTGGGGGTGCTGTGGGGTGCGTGGCCGTCGAAGGGCGCGGTGCTGCCGTCGTCGAAGTGCAGCACCCCCATGGGGAGGGGGTCGTGCGGGTGCAGCTGGGGCGCGCCGTCCCGCACCGCGACCCAGGGCGCCTCGGGGAGGGGGGCGGCGGTGTCGGCGGACCAGCGGGCGAGCCGGGTCTCGGGTGCCACGGCGGCGACGAGGCGCGCGTACCCGTCGGGATCGGTGAGGCCGAGGTCTTGGGCCTGGCCTCCCTGCGGCGCCCGGTCCGCGAGCCATCCGCGGGGGACGAGATCGAGGGACGCCAGCGTGGCGACAGGCACGTCGTCGGCGTCCGGAAGCGGATCGGGACGGGTCGCGCCCGGGTGAAGGAGATCGACGCGCGCGATGGGGGAGGCGGCCTCGACGTGGCGGCCGTGGCCCAGGATCCCCTCGGCGCGGGACACCGTCACCTGACGGGGACGCCGGAGGGTCCACGGGCCGAGCGACGGGGTGGTCTGGGGGGTCCACGCGAACGGCCCCCAGATCCCGCCGGTCATCACGAGCTCCAGCCGCGCCACGTCGCCGGGTCCAAGCTCGGGCAGGTGGACGACGACGTCGATGCCCCCGTCGTCGTCCAGCCGGTGCTCCAAGCGCTCCGGACCGAGGGCGTGGTCGGGCAGGGCGGCCATCGTGGCCCGTCCCCGCGCGAGGGCGAGGGTCCAGCCGGCGCCCAGGTCGAGGCCGATCGCGTGGCAGGTCTCCGAGCCCGCGATCTCCAGCGACAGGGTGTGCTCCCACCCGACCCACTTTCCTGGATCCACCTGGCTGTGGGCCGCCAGCAGCACGCACCCGCCCAGGACGAGGTCGGGCGTCACGTCGCCACCTTGCGGCGGGCCTTGTTCACGTCGACCGACAGCAGCTTGGGCAGGCCCCCGCGGACCGTGTCTGCCCAGGCGACCACGCCCTCGGGATCCAGGCGGCTCCAGGCGCGGAGGACCCGGCGCATCGCCTTGCGGACGAGGGGCGCTTCGTCGCGCAAGAAGCCGTGGGCCCAGGTGGTGAGGGCGTCGGTGAGGGGGGCTTGGACGAAGGCGACGCGGGGGACGCCGAGACGGGCCCGGAGGGGGGCGACCGCGGGACCGGTCACGGGCTCGGGCATCCAGGCCATCGCCGCGGACAGCACGGCACGGCGCACGCAGGGATGGGCCCCAGGGTGGGCGTGGCGCGCGAGGTCCTCGAGGGGGCGTTGGGCCGCGAGGACGCCCGGGCCGAGAAGCAAGGTGCCGAGCGCGTCGGCGGTGAGGGGGTCGTCGACGGAGCCCAGCCAGATCACGCCCAGCTCGTAGGCGGCCTCGGGATCGTCGGGCAGGGCCGCGGCAGCGAGGCCGATCGCGAGCAGGCCGTCCTCGAACGCGCCGGAGAACAGCTCCACCAGCGCCCCCCGATCGAGCTCGAGGTCGATCGGGGTCTCTTCCCAGGCGGCCCCGGCGAGGCGGGCGAGGTCGCCGTCGGGGACGCCGCGGATGCCCCGGAGAGGCTGGATCTCGCGGCGACGGGCCTGGGCGGTGCGGCCGTCGGTGAAGGCGTCGAGGGCGTCGCGGCGGGTGTCGGGATCCATGGGGTGGAGGGCTCCTTTGGGGGCGGGGGGTGTGACGTGGCGGGGGCCGGCGGTCAAGGGTGCCAGCGCGGGGTCATGGCGTGCAGGCATCCCCCGCGGCGCTCACCGTGACGTGGAGAGCCCGGTGGCACGGCGCTGGGCGTTGCCTCGCCGGCGCCGCCACAGGAGGGTGGCGAGGAGCCAGGCGAGGGACGGAGGGGCCCCGGTGGCGCAGCCTTCGCAGCCGTCGGTGCGATCCGTCGTGAGGTCGGCGTCGGTGTCGGTGTCGGCGCCCGGGACGTCGGTGTCGGGCACGCCGTCGGCGAGATCGGCCTCGACCACCTGCACGAGGCGGTGGAGCATCAACCAGTCCAGGCCGTTGTAGCGTCGGCCCGCTTCGCCATCGCCGCCGACGTAGTGCTTCTCGATGGGGCGGATGTAGCGCTGCCAAGAGGTCCAGCCGTAGGCGACCGTCGCCTCGTCCGGCCGGTGGGGCTCCACGCCGTCGAGCTCGGCGAGGTGGGCGCGGCTGGTGTCGAGCAACGCCGTGAGCGTGTCGGGATCGAGGGGGTCGGCGCCGTACAGGGCGGCGTGGAGCAGGGGGTAGGCCGTCCACGCATAGGGCTCGGCCATCGCGGCGAGCAGGTCGAACGTGTCGTCGCCCCAGCCCTTGCCGGTGGCCCCGGTCGCCATGGTCATGTGGCGGTTGTCGGGGTTGTTGAAGGTGATGTTGTTAGGCGCGGACAGGGCGGTCCACAGGGTCTCGGCCTCCTCGGGGTAGGCGAGCTCGACCGCCCCGTCGGTCAGGTAGCGCCCGACGCCCGCGAGGCCTGGGGAGGCGTGGATCGCGGACGGGCCGCGGGCCACCAGCTTGTCATCGCAGGCGGGGTTGCGGACGGCCCACTCGTGGTCGGCGAGGTGGGTGAGCATGTCGACGCCGAGGTCGGTGGCCTGGCCGACGAGGGCGACGCCGTCCACGGTGACCTCGGGCGGCACGAAGCGCTTGACGAGGGTGAGGCCGACGAGGAGGTGGTGGACCTGGTCCTGGCTCTCCTCCTTGGCGAACTCGTTGCCGTTGGTCCAGTCCGACCCGATCGACGTGATGCCGTCGAGGTACTCGTGGAACGTGGACGGCACGTCGTCGCGCACGAAGAACCCGTTCTGGTCTTCGTAGGAGGCGCAGGGCGGGGCGAAGCCGGTCTCCGCGGTGCGGTCGATGCGCTCGAGGGCGCCGAGGGCCAAGGCGAGCCGGGCGTCGGTGGGGGCTGGGTCGTCGCCACGGGCGGCGAGCAGGTGGCGCTCCAGGGCGAGGACCCCGGTGTACCAGCCGAGCGCGATGGTGGCGTCGCCCCACTTCGCGAGCTGGGTCGCCTCGATGCGGTGGCTGGCGACCAGGCTCTGGCCCGGCGCGGTGCCTTCGGAGACGAACTCGCCGAGGCGCGCCATCAGCCGGGCGTCGATCGCGTCGAGGGTCTCGGCCTGGGCAGCGGGGACGGAGGCGGTGAGCAGGGCGAGGAGCAAGGTGGGCACGGCATCTCAGGGGCTCGGGGACGGCGCGTCGTACCCTGTGCGTGACGGCGCCGACACGGTGCCGTCACGTGCGCGCGGCCCGGGAGGGGTGAACAACGCGGCGCCTGGGCCGATGGATCAGGTGCGGACGTGCCCTGTGATGAGGTCTGCGAGGACGCGCGGGCGCTGCCGGTGGACCATGTGGTGGCTGTCGGGGACGACCACCTCGTGGGCGTCGGGGAGGGCGTCGCGCCGGGCGTCGTGATCGTCGGGGAGGAACCCGTGCTCGGCGGTGACGACCAGGGCGGGGTGGGGGATCGCGGTGAGGAAGCGCCGGTGCAGGGCAGCGGAGAACGGGTACGGGTTGCGGGCGCGGTGGTGGGCGTCCCAGGTCCAGGTGAGGGCGCCGGAAGCCCCCTCGCGCACCTGGGGATCGTCGGGCACGACGGGCCGCAGCACCCGGTCGGCCAGACGGTGGGCGAGGGGGGGATCGAGCGTGGGGTCGACCGCCAGCAGCCGCGCGGCGGCCTCGTCGACCGTGGCGAAGGCGGGATGACGCCGGGGGACGTGCCGGAAGGCCACGAAGTCGGTCGCCCGGGGAATGGCCAGCGGCAGGATGTCGGGCGGGCCGAGGCCCTCGACCAGCACGAGCCGTCGAAGGGCCTCCGGGGCGGTCGCGGCACACAGCGAGGACACGGTGCCGCCCATGCTGTGTCCGACCAGATCGGGAGTCTGCCCCGTGCGATCCGCCTCGTGGCGGAGCACGGCGGCGAGGTCCGCGACCATGTCCCAGATGTGGTAGGCCCCGCCGGGGCCGACGTGGTCCGACAGCCCGTGTCCGCGCTGGTCGATCGCGATCACGGGCCGGTCACAGGCCGCGACCAGGTGCTCTGCGACCGCCTCCCAGCCCAGACACTGGTCGAGGAAGCCGTGGACGAGGACGATCGGGCGTCCGCTGGCGGGGCCCCACCGCAGGGCGGCGAGGGAGAACCCGCGGGCGTCGACGTGGAGGCGGTCGGGCGTGGTCATGCGTCCCAGACGATGCGCAGGCCGGACCGCAAGGAGCCGGACAGCTTGTGGGAGAGGCGAAGGGAGGGGCGGGCGTGGTCGATCGGGTGGGTGAAGCAGCCTCCCATCACGACCCGTCCGCGCTCGGGGCGTCCGCGCCAGAACGAGGCGGTGGTCTCGAACACCCCGCCGATGGCGGAGAACAAGGCGGCGTCGCCGTGGGCGCCCAGGGCACGAACCGGCATCGGGCGATCGAGGCCGAGCTCGGCGGTGGCGGCGAGTCCTGCACGCCAGGCATCACCCCAGGGCCAGGTGCGGCCGTCGATCCCGCGGGTGGCCTTCTCCCACTCGTCGGCCGTGGGGAGGCGTCCGCCGTGGTCTCGCGCGTAGGCGTCGGCGTCCTCGGGCCACACCCCGTGGACGGGGTCGTCGGCCTGGCCGTCGGGGACGGCGCGGGGGCGTCCCCAGTGGGGAAGGTGGTGGACGTCGTCGCGCTGCAGGGCGGGATCCCAGGCGGCCCACTGCGCGTTGGTGATCGGGGCGCGGGCGATCCAGTAGGGCCGGTCGACGTGTCCGATCCGAAGCCAGCGCTCGTCGGGCCGGTCGGTGCCGCCGGCCACGAAGTTCCCTGCGGGGATCCGCACCCGCTCGGCGTCGACCCGCACCGGCATCGGCGGCATGCGGCCCACGAGGAAGGTGCGCATCGCCTCGGTGATCCGCAGGCCGGTCAGCTCGTCGGGGCCGTGGCCCTGGTTGGCGGCGATCCGGGGGGCCATGTGGGTGGCGAGCAGGTGTTCGAGCACGCTGCGGTGACCAAACCGTACCCGGCCGTCGAGCTCGATCACCATCAGGGTGCGGCGGAGCGCACGGGGGAGGCCTGCCGCCGCGACATCCTCGGCCTGGAACGCGGCGGCCTCCACGACGTGGTCGGCGTCGACGTAGGCCTTCCACGCCAGGGCGACGAGCCGATCGAGGACAGCGTCGTGGTCGGGACCCGAGCGCAGGGCGTACCGAAGCCAGGCGTCCAGCAGTCCCCAGCCGTGGATCGGCCGGTTCTCCTCGATGTGGGGCAGGGCCGCCTGGACGATGTGGAGCAGCAGGGGGCTGGTGGCCAGCGCCTCCAGGTTGTCGACGGTGCGCAGCAGGGCTCGGCCCCTCGGGAGGGCGCCGAGCACCTCGTGGACGATCGCCGCGGGGAGGGGATCGACCGCGAAGGTGGCGACGTCGC
>JAUHWK010000277.1 GCA_030424555.1 bacterium
GTATCTCCAGGCGCTGGCCCGCCGTGCGCGGGGCGATGGCGGCTGGCTGGAGCTCGTCCCCAAGCTGCTCGAGACCCTGCCCGAGGGAGACGGCCGGCGGGCGCGGGTCCAGGCGCGCCTCACCGCGTAGCGGCCGGTCCTTACTCCGGCGTGGGCACCGGTCCCGCGGCGGCCTGCACGTCCACCCACACGTCCAGGTCCCCGTCCACGAGGCCCTCGATCCAGGTGGCGATCGCCAGCCCGTCCTGCTCGGTCGTGTCCAGGCCGCCGAGCTCCAGGTCGGTGAGCAGCGAGAACGCGTCCGGCGGGAGCTCCACCGCGCCGAGGTCGGAGCCGATGATGCCCGTGGGGTCGCCGAGCAGGGTGGTGTGCATCCGTCCGTCGATCAGGAACCGCCGGTACCGGTCGGGCCAGGCGTCGTGCAGCGCAGCGGTCGCCGACGCGAGCTCGTCGCGGAAGGTGGCGGGCGGGAGCTGGAGGAACACGTCGCCGATCACGGCGTCGTACCAGGAGGAGAACACGCCGACGCGCACGTTGTCGTCCTGCGCGAACCACCAGTCGATCACCCGGGTCACGTTGCCGTCGTCCAGGCAGTCGGGGCAGGCCTCAGGGATGAACCCGATCGAGCCCTGCTCGGTGAGCAAGTCTTGGACGTAGGTGGGGTCGGAGGTGCCGCGGGCGACGCCGGTGCCGGAGTCGGCCAGCACGACGACCTCGGCGTCCGGGTACACGGCGCGAACCAGGATGGCCCCCAGCACGGTGCCGTACGCCCCACCGGAGCTGCCCGCGAGGACGACGCGTGGCGGATCCGGGAAGCGCTCCGCGGCCACGTTGAGGGTGGCCGACAGGTTGGCCAGGCCCCGGTGGTAGCGATCGATCGTGCCGTCCCCGTCGTCGTCCAGATCCGCGTCCCCCGAGAACAGCGACCCATCGCAGTACGGGGCGTAGGCCACGTCGAAGTTTCGAAGTGGATTGTCGGCCATGCCGGGGTTGAGGATGTCGACCTCGGGGACGCCCTCGGGGGCCTTGGTGACGGCCAGACAGAACTGCGACCAGCACGCGCCGCCGCCCTGGAGGAACACGACCAGGTCGTCGGACGACCCCTCGCGGGTGGCGGCGCGGAAGGGATCGCCCCGGAGGCAGCGCGGTCCACTGGCGTCGTCGAACGTGGTGGTGATGGTGTCGCCGTCCTGCGTCACCTCCGAGGCCACCGTGGTGCCCAGGTACGCGTCGAGCCCCAGCTCCGCCGCGGCGTCCGCGGGCGACGACCCATCGGAGCCGGTGCAGGATGCCGTGCAAAACAGGAAAACCGACAGTGGGCCGCGCATGGAGTGCTCCGGACGGGGAGGAGCAAGCCTACGGCCGACGGACGGCGGATTGCAAGCGTTCGAGGGCCGTCACACAGGGTGGTCGGCGCCATCTTCGGGGTTCGAGGGCCCCCCGCACCGCGTCGCGTTCGGAGGCCGCACGGGGCTGGGTCTGGGCGTGTCGAGGGCGCTCGTGTGGCGGGGAACCGCGGCTCAGCCGCCCGTGACCGCCACCATCATCCGGCTGAACTCCAGGGCGTGGTGGAGGAACCCGCCGACGACCCCGAACAGCAGCGCGATCGTGACCCCGTTCATGGCACCGAACACGGCCTTGCGGATCAGCTCGCGCCGGGCGTCGGTTCCGGCTGCGGGCACGAAGGCGTGGGGGGCGTCGGTGGTGGTGGTGTCGGTCGTCATCGGGGTTGTCCTTGGTGGCGTTCATCTGGGGAAACGACAGCCGGCGGGGGACCGCGTCACGGATTCTTGAAAAGGGTCGCGAGGGCCGGACGACGGGGGCGTGCGCCCAGGCGAACGCGGACACGGCGTCCTCCCCCCGCACGGCGGCCCACCGCGGGAGCCCCACCACGAGGTGGCCCCTGCGCGTCCGGCCGCGGGATGGGTGGGAGACCGCGGAGGACGCACAGGGGCCGGGAGGTTGAGCCGGTAGGGGGGTGGGTGCGGCTCAGCCTCCCATCGCCGCGCGGAACGCGCGGGAGGCCTCGATGGCCTGGGACACGAACGTCCCGGTGAGCAGGAGGAGGCCCAGGAACACCGACGCCTGAAGCCCCCGCACGAGTCGGTCCCGCGGGGGACCGCGGTCTTCGAGGGCAGGAAGGGTGGGCTCGGCCATGGGGCACTCCAGGCGGACGGCCCGTCAGAGGCCGCTCACCTGCACCCACGACAGCCGGCGCGAGATCGCGTCACGCGGCCTGAAGTTTCTTGGACGACGCCTGGCGGCGCGGTGTCACCCGCCCACGAGGCCGTGCTGCACCAGGGCCTCGCGCAGGACGGCGCGCGGGGCGGGATCCATCTCGCACAAGGGAAGGCGGAACACCTCTTCCATCCGATCCATCATCGCCAGCGCGGTCTTGACCGGCAGCGGGTTGGTCTGGACGAACAGGGCGCGGAACAGCGGGAACAGGCGGAGGTGGATCGTGCGGGCGGCCGCGAGATCGCCGGCCTGGGCGGCCGTCACCATCGCCTTCATCTCGGTGGGCACGACGTTGCTCGCCACCGAGATGCATCCGCCGCCGCCCAGCGCCAGGAAGGGCAGGGTGGTGAAGTCGTCGCCCGACAGCAGGGTGACGCGGTCGCCGCACAGGCGCAGGACCTCGCTGGCGACGTTCATGTCGCCGGTGGCGTCCTTGACACAGGTGATGCCGTCGACGTCCGCGAGGCGTGCGACCGTGGCCGGGGCGACCTCGACGCTGGTGCGGCCGGGCACGTTGTACACGCACACCTCGGTGCCGGGCAGCGCCTCGGCCACCGCGCGGAAGTGCCGGTACAGGCCCTCCTGGGTGGGCTTGTTGTAGTAGGGCGCGGTGGCGAGGACCCCCTGCGCGCCGTGGGCCACCGCTTGGCGGCCGTTGTGGATCGCGATCTGCGTGTTGTTCGAGCCGATGCCGGCGAGGATGGGGACCCGTCCGGCGGACTGCTCGACCGCGATCGCGATCACGCGGGCGTGCTCGTCGAGGTCGAGGGTGGGAGCCTCTCCGGTGGTGCCGACCGGGACCAGGCCGTCGACCCCGCCGTCGATCTGGGCGTCGATGTGCTGGCGCAGGGCGGCCTCGTCGAGAGCCCCCTCGGCGGTGAAGGGGGTGACGATGGCCGTGAGCAGACCCTGGAACACAGACATGGGGACCTCGGGGCGGACCGCGCCCTAACCGCGGAGGCGGGCCGGGACATCGACCGCGTTCAGCCGTCTCGGCCCACCGTGATGCCGGCGGGTGCCTGGCGGGTGGGCCACAGCTCGATCCGGGCGATGTCGACGTGGGGGGGCAGGGTCGTCGCCCAGTACACGGCCTCGGCGACGTCCTCGGGGCGCAGGGCCTCGAAGCCGTCGTAGGTGGCGGCGGCACGGTCGGCGTCGCCCTTGAACCGGACCAAGGAGAACTCGGTCTCGCTGGCCCCGGGCTCGATGTTGGTGACCCGGATCGGGCTGTCGACCAGGTCGGTTCGGAGGTTCGTGCTGAACTGCTTCACGAACGCCTTGGTCGCGCCGTACACGTGACCCCCTGGGTAGGGCCAGCTGCCGCTGATCGAGCCGATGTCGACGATGTGGCCGCGCCCGCGGGACCGCATCCCGGGCAGGACCAGCCGCGCCATGGTGGCGAGGGCGAGGCAGTTGGTCTCGATCATCGTCTGCCAGTCGTCGAGGTCGGCCGCCCACGCCTTCTGCAGCCCGAGCGCCAGCCCGGCGTTGTTGACCAGCACGTCGATCGCGTCGAACGGTGCGGGCAGGCTGTCCAGCGCATCGATGCAGGCCTGCCGGTCGCGGACGTCGAAGCACAGGGCGTGGGCTCGGTCGCCGTGCTCCGCCACGAAGGCGTCGAGCCGCGCCTGGCGCCGGCCGGTCACGATCACCCGTGCGCCCTCGGCGAGGAAGCGGGTGGCGGTCGCGAGGCCGTAGCCGCTGGTGCCACCGGTCACGAGGACGACGAGGTGGTGGGGATCGACACCCGTCATGGGACCTCCAAGGGGGGGAGGCGTGGGTAGCCGCCGGGTCCCCTGCGCGCACCGTGTGCCCCGTGCGCGCCGACGTGTCTTCAAGGGTGTCCACGCGACAGGTCCGGGCCAACCGACCACACCGGGGAGGGGTTCATGCTGGCGTGGTCCCCTGGTAGGCTCCCCGCGGTCGACTGCAGGAGCGCCCCGTGTCCGACGTCATCGAGCTGGATGAGTTCATCGTGCCGTGTACCCTCGGGGTGCTCGAGAAGGAGCAGCGCACCGTCCAGACGCTGGCGATCTCGCTGCGGATGGAGCTGGACCTCGAGGGGGCGGCCGGCGGCGACCTCACCCAGTCGGTCGACTACGCGGCCATCCGGGATCAGGTCCGCTTCCTGGCGCAGCACGGGCGGTTCCGTCTGCTCGAGACCCTGGCGTTCGGCATCGCCCGCCTGGTCCTCTCGCCGCCGGCACCGGGGGAGGCGCGCGTGGGGATCGACGGGGTACGGGTTCACCTGCGCAAGCCCGACATCCTCGACGACGCCGTGCCGGGCATCACGATCAGCCGGGTGTCGACGTGGTGCGAGGTCGAGACCCGGATGCTCCAGGACAAGGTGTGGGCGGAGCGGCTCGCCTCCACTCCCCGCAGCGCCGCCCACCGGGTGACGGTCCAGCCTGGGGCCACCTGGTCCGTGCCGCCCGTGTGCGCGGTGATGGTGCTCGCGGGACGGGGCACGGCCCACGGTCGCCGCCTCGCGTCCGGCGACGTGTTCGGGCCCTCCCAGATCACCGAGCTGGTTGCCCAGGACGTCGAGCTGGTGGTCCTGTCGGTCGGGGCGCTCGATCGGTGACATCCGGCGATCGCAGGATGTCTTGAAAGTTGTTTTCATGGGTTGGACGCCGTCTTCGGGCGTGACGGGGCGCGTGCACCGGGGTTAAGAACCGAACTGGTACCCATTTGGTCCCCTTTGATGTCGGACCGATGGCTCCATGGCCTCCCTTCGACCCCCAGCCCAGGCCCAACACCCCGATGCTGCGCATCGCCCGACTCACCGACTACGCCCTCGTCGTCCTCGCCCACCTGGTGAGGGAGGCGGCCCACGGCGTGCAGCCGGCGTCGGACATCGCGGATGCCACCCACCTGCCGCAGCCCACGGTGGCCAAGGTGCTCAAGGGGCTGTGCCGGGAGGGCATCGTCCGCAGCGTGCGCGGCGCTCAGGGGGGCTACGCGCTCGACCGCGACCCCCGCCTGCTCAGCGTGGCCGACGTGATCGACGCGATGGAGGGCCCGGTCGCCCTCACCGCGTGCGCGGTCCACGGCACCGGCGAGACCTGCTCCGATGAGCCGTCCTGTCAGCTCTCCGGGCACTGGCCCCGCATCAACGGCGCGGTGGTGTCGGCCCTCCGTGGGGTGAGCCTCGCGGAGCTCGCAGGCCCTCCACGTCCTGCTCCCCCCTTGGCCGCGAGGGCGTCCTGCCCCACGTCGGCAACCATTTCCACCTTGCACCGGAGCGAG
>JAUHWK010000278.1 GCA_030424555.1 bacterium
GTCCCTCGGATCCGCGTCCTCGTCACCCTCATCGGTGATGGCCGTGTCCTGGTGCCCGTCCGTGTCGTCGGGGCCTGCCGTGTCCGGGTCCACGCAGCCCCACCCGACGAGGCAGACCGCACCCGCCAGCACCACGCTCCGGGGGACTCTCCGCCTGACATCGGACCCTCGTGCGCGCAGCGTACACCCCGTGGTGGTGCTCCCCGATCGCACGCTGTCGGCCCCCGCGCACCCCCTCCCCGGCTGCGATCCCGTGTTCGCGATCGAGATTTCTGAGGTGGACATGACACACGCCCCACTCGGATTTCGTAAGGCCCCATAAGCGGACCCTGCGACAACCCCCCTGATAGCGGACCGTCCGTTCGACGATGCCCACAGGACTTGGGGCGGGGCAGGTCCCGATCCACACTCGACGTCAGGGGCTGCCCGCGCACAAGCGGAACCACGGGAGGTGCATGTGACGCCCGAACAAGCTGAGGACCTCGTGTCCAACCTGCTCCGCGTCAAGCGGACCGGGAAGAAGTACTTCTTCTACGCGGTGGCCAAGGCCGAAGACGGCGAGCCGGCCTTGTTGGTCCAGCGCAAGGAAGGCCCGCTCAAGAAGGCCGCCAAGCTGGTCCGCAAGACGGCCAAGGCCAAGATCGGGGCGCGCGGTCACGTGCAGATGTCCGAGGACAAGACCCTGCGGTTCGTCATGGACGAAGGCAGCCTCAAGGGCGAGAAGCTCCGCAAGCTGCTGGCCCTCAAGCTGGCCAAGGACGACGGCCTGAAGAAGGTCGGCCGCCTGCTGCGCCAGTCCGAGGTCCTCGACGCCGACACCTACGCGTCCATGCTGTCCGAGGGCACGATCACCGAGCGGGAGGACAGCGAGTCCTCCGGGTTCGACGCCCTGTACGAGCAAGCGGAGTCGCTGTTGGCCGTCGTGTCCGCCGCCCTGTCCGACCACGGCACCTTCGGCCCCAAGGTCAAGGAGCAGCTCGTGTTCCTGCACCGCGCGGGTGACATCGCGGAGGGGGGCGACGACAAGGAAGCCACCGCCATCGTCGAGCGCATCCTCAAGACCGGGCCCGCCATGCTCGGGAGCGCGTGGAAGGTCGAGAGCGAGCGCGTGAAGAAGGACTTCGTCACCGTGCGCGGCAAGCTCGCCGAGGCCCACGGCGGGGAGTCCACCGACGAGTACGCCAAGGCCTACAAGCCCCTCGAGACCCTGCAGAAGCTCGCGGTCGGCCACAAGAAGGCCCAGAAGTGGCAGCTCGCGCTCGAGACCCTGCAGGAGCTGGCCGACAAGCTCGACGACGTCGCCTACCCCGAGCCGTCCGAGTCCGACGATCTCTCCGCGATCGAGAAGGAGATCGACGCGCTCGGCGACCTGTCCGAGCTCGACGACAGCGAGCCGCTCGAAGACTTCTCCGAGGTCACCCAGGAGGAGCTCCAGCGCCTCACCGCGTGTGCGCAGGCCGACGCCCTCGCGCGCAAGGCCCAGCGCCGCGCCCACAAGGGGCTGACGGCCTTCCTCGACGCCCTGCGCAGCGACACCGAGCTGATGGACGCGCTCGACATGAAGGACGCCTTCCTCACCGATCTGTACAGCCTGCTCCCCGACCTCAGCGGCGTGTACGCCGCGATCCTGTCCGTGATGTCGGGACACGGCGACGCCAAGGCCTACGCCACCCTCGGACCGGCCATCCAGACCGCGTTCGAGCCCCTGGACTCCGACATGCGGCTCAGCGCATTCGAATCCACCGACCTCGGCTCGTTCGAGATCGCCACCCCCCTCGAGGACGCCCGCAAGGACCTCCTCGCCCTGCTGACCTGAGAGGCCTCCCATGAGCACCACCGGGACCACCGCCCAGAGCCAGGTCGACGCGCGCACGCAGCGCTTTGAGCGGTTGCTGCGCCTGCGCGGCCAGGGCTCCACGTCCTCGTCCAACAAGACCTACATCGACCAGATCACGATCGGGTTGATGACCATCGAGCAGCTCGACGGCAAGCTCGGCGTGGACGACCACTCCACCCTGTCTTCGCGCTTCAAGGAAGCCGGCCGCCTGCGCGACAAGCGAGAAGAGACCAAGGCCCTCAAGCAGCTGGTCAAGGACGTCCAGTCCCAGCTCGCCAAGACCCGAGAGGCCCACCTCCAGGCGGTGCGCGCCTACGCCAAGGCGGCGTCCGACGCCCGAAAGGTCGGTGACGGGCTGCGGGAGAAGGCCGCGGCGATCCTCACCAGCGACGCCTCCCTGATCGCCCAGGTCAAGGAGCTCGCGATGCGCGTGCTCGACGACGTGCGGGTCGAGCGCCTCAAGATCGACGAAGCCGACGACGTCGCCGAGCGCGGGGACCTGCGCAACGCTAAGTCGTCCGCCGACCAGATCAAACGCCGGCTCGAGAACGAGACCCAGCCCCGGCTCGCCGAGGCCAAGCAGTTCTGGGACGACGCCAAGTCCGCCCTCACCGACGTGCCCGGCCTGCGCGACCTGATCGAGGCGCTCCGCAGCGACAACCTCACCGACGTCCACATCAAGGCCACCCTCGACGAGGCGGTCGGGACCCTGGCCTCCAAGGTCGCCGCCAAGACCTTGTCGGTGGAGACGGCCACGGAGGAGGTCGTCACCCACGCCCAGACCTTCCAGACCAAGCGCGAAGAGGGCAAGGTCGCGTTCGCCCGCCTGTCCAAGGCGCTGTCAGAGGCCCTGGACACCGTGCAGGCCCACCGGCGCAACGTCCCCGCCAAGGCCGGGGAGCTCCTCAACGACTACGTGGCGGCCAAGGGCGCCCTCGACGGACGCGACTACGCCGAGGCCGACCGCCTCAAGGGCCAGCTCGACAAGCTCATCACCGCGATCGACGAGATGATCGTCGAGCGGCAGGAAGCCTGGAAGCAAGCGAAGGCCGTGATCCGGGCGTTGGACCTCCGCATCGAGCTCCAGTCCGACTGGGAGGGCGTCACGCTCCCCCACCCCACGGCCGTGCTCGCCAAGACCTGCGAGGATCTCAAGCTCACGCCCGACACCCACACCCTCATCGCGGAGCTGATCGTCGACACCGAGCGCGTCGAGCGCCTTCGCCTGGCCGTGCGGGCCAACGACAAGGCCTACACGGCGTGGAACAACGAGGACCTGGCCGAGGCCCGCGGCGTCGCCACCACCGCGGTCCAGAAGGCCGCCGACCTCACCGCCAAGGCGATCGGCGATCTGGAGACCGACCTGTCCAAGGTGGGCGGGATCGACGCCCCCTTCCGCACCGTCCAGCGCTTCCGCGGCCTGCACGAGATCGCCTGGTCGGAGTTCCAGGCCCACCTCGGGGCGGTCACGCAGGTCGACAACCTGGAGACCGATGCGTTCGTCCTGCGGTTCCAGACGCTCGCCCAGGAGGTCGCCAAGGCCCACGACGGCGACGGCATGGACCTCACGCTCGACGAAGAGAAGCGGGTGCTGTGGACCAAGCGCTGGGCAGACATCGAGGGCAACGTGGTCCACCTGATCACGCAGTTCGAGGTGCACGGCGGCACCAAGGGCACTCCCCGCGACGACCTCAACGAGGCCAACCAGGGATTCCAGAACGCGCTGGACGCCAAGAAGTGGGGTGACGTCGAGCTGCTCACGGCCGCCTTCCTCAAGCAACAGCGGGAGCTCATGGGGCAGGTTCTGCTGCTTCAGCAACAGACCCGGCTCGCCCGCAACGGCGCGATGGCCGTGCTCGAGGAGGACCGGCGCCTGCACCCCCTCGCGAAGCAGGCGGTCGAGGACATGCCGGTCCCCACCGTGATCGGCAAGGGCGCGGCCCAGAAGGCCAAGGCCAAGGCGCTCACGCACCTCGCCTTCCTCGCCACCCGGCTCGACATCCACCAGCAGACCCTCGAGTCCCCCAACTTCTGCACCACCGAGGTCGTCGCGCTCACCCAGGAGCGGCTCACCAACATCCAAGCGACCCTCAAGGAGATCACCAAGCAGGCCAAGGCCAAGGACGCCAAGGCGCTGACGGCCGCCGCCGAGAACACCCAGGGCGGCACCGAGTGGGTCAAGGCGCGCCTCAAGCGCTTGGAGGACCTGCAGAAGAAGTTCCCCTACTTCCAGACCGACGGCGTCAAGACGCTGGTCGAGGAGTACACCGAGGCCAAGGGCCGGGTCGACGAGCTCACCTGGGCCGAGCGCACCGTGCTCGACGGCAAGTACATGCAGCTGGTGGCGCGGTTCACCAAGTACATGGACGCCGACGCCGAGGTCCGAAAGAAGGGCAGCAACGCCGAGGTCGCCCACGTCGAGATCAAGGCGCGTCTCAAGGACGACAAGATCCTGTCCTCGCTGTGGAAGCAGTACGAGGCCGAGTACAAGGCGCAGGAGGGCGAGAAGGATCCCCAGTCCCGCCTGCCCATGCTCAACGAGCTGCTCCCCCGGCAGTCCAAGATCCGCAACGCCATGCAGATGGACGGCACAGAGCAGAAGGTCGCGTTCGCCACGCTGGTCGCCGAGGCCGACGTCGCCGCCGAGGACGAGCTTCGCAAGCGCAAGCAGTACAAGCGCGAGCTCGAGCGCCTCAAGTCCGAGGTCAGCACGCCCTGGTACGATCGCCTGATCAACTGGGTGATGTCCAAGGAGTCGCTCGACTTCGGTGGGCCCAGGAACCTGCTGAGCACCGCCGAGGAGTTCGGAAAGGTCGGCAAGTACGACGAGGCGATGCAGAACCTGCGCATCGCCCAGAACCAGCTCGACACCATCGTCGAGGCCGGCGTCACCGGCAGTGAGGCCGTCAGCCTCGATCAGCTCGTCAAGCTCAACCAGGAGTGGCGCGCCGCGGTCGAGCTGTTCGACAAGGGCGTCACCGACTTCGTGTCGTGGTGGGACGACATCCAGGGCGACCTGGACGACACCCAGCTGCGCGAGGTCAAGAAGGCCACCGAGGGCCTCAAGGGCCTGTTCTCCAAGACCGTGTTCGGTGACCGGATCGGCCTGCTGCGCACTGCACCCGACTGGGACGTGCGCACGCGGGCGGCGGAGAACGGCATCGCCCAGGTGCGTCAGTACAAGGAGCAGCTGCTCGGCGAGGTCCGGATCGAGCTGCTCACCCACTGTCCCATCAAGTCCAACCCAGGCTTCGG
Organism: bacterium; assembly: GCA_030424555.1. Lineage (GTDB taxonomy): Bacteria > Myxococcota_A > UBA796 > UBA796 > JAUHWK01. Next base: position 5,093 of record JAUHWK010000278.1, read on the forward strand.
TGCGGGGTCCTCCCTGTACCGGGTGCTCGACCGGCTCGAGCGCAACTTCCACATGGCCCGCCCCAAGTACCAGGGCTGAGTCCCTGAGCGGGCCCCGGCCCGCGAGGAGTCCCCGTGACCGTGATCGACGCCCCGGCTGTCCAGTGGATGGCCCGCCTTACCGGCGGTGCCTCGCTCGGCGAGACCGCCCCCGACCCCGCCCTGCAGGTGGAGCTCGCCAACATCGCCGAGCGCCGCGACGCGATGGGGTCGCGCAAGTTCTTGATGGACGACATCGACAAGAACGTGCGCGGCTTCGAGCAGGAGATGATCAAGCTGCGCGACACCGAGGTCAAGCAGCGCGGCAAGAAGCGCAAGGTGGTGTCCACCACCTACGACCTTGA
>JAUHWK010000279.1 GCA_030424555.1 bacterium
GGCGGCGAGGCCGTGCGCACAACGATCTCGGCGTCCGACGAGCGGGTGAGCGAGGCGCTGAGCCCCCACCTGATCGCCGCGGGGATCCGGCTGGCCGGCCTGGACCTCATCGGGGAGCACCTGGTGGAGGTCAACACGGTCAACCCCGGCGGCAGCTACCATGCCGATCGGCTGCACGGCACCGACGTGAGCGGGCGGATCATCGAGGGCTTGATGGGCACGCCCCTTCGCCGCACCCTCCAGGGACCAGCCTGATGGCGGCCCCGGGCGCCCTCACCCGATCCCAGGTCCGTGCGCGGCTGGAGCGCGGCATCTCCCTGCGGGGCGCCGACCTCCGGGGCACCGACCTCGCCGGCCTGTGTCTCGACGGCCAGGATCTCCAACGGGCCAAGCTCGCCGGCGCCACCCTCACGCTCGCCACCCTGCGCGACGCCGACCTCCGCCACGCCTCGCTGTGGTCGGCCGTGTGCCGCGGAACCGTGTTCGATCGCGCCGATCTGACCGAGGCCGACCTGGACCACGCCGAGCTGGAGGGCGCCACCTTCCACGGCAGCGTGATCGTCCGCACCCGGCTGCCCTTCCTGCGTGTGTCCGCCGAGGCCGTCCGCGCCAGCGTGCTCGACGGCACCCCGGTCCGAACGGTCGGGTCCGCGACGGCGGGCCAACGCAAGGGCGCATGACCCCCTGGTTCGACGCCCACACCCACCTCGACGACACCCGGTTCGACGAGGACCGCGCCACCGTGCTCGCCCGCGCACGAGACGCGGGCATGGCCGGTGCGGTCGTGTGCGCAGCCGACCCGACCCGGTGGGACGTCACCCGGGCGGTCGCGGAAGCGCATGGGCTGATCTGGACGCTTGGACTGCATCCCTGGTTTGAAGCGGATCTCGACGACGACACGGTCGACGCCCTGCTGGACCAGCTTCACGACACCCCCACCCCCCATGGCCTCGGCGAGACCGGCCTCGACTTCGCGCGGGCCAAGGAACCCCACGCCCGCCAGCGCCAACGCCGCGTCACCGCCGCCCACCTCGCCCTCGCCCGCGTCCGCGACGTGCCCGTCGTGCTCCACGTCGTGCGCGCCTACCCCCAGCTGTTGTCCCTGCTCTCCCAGCATCCCCTGCCCGCCGCCGGCGGGATGGTCCACAGCTGGTCGGGCGCGCCCGAGTTCATCGCGCCGGCCCTCCGACGCGGCCTGTTCGTGTCCTTCAGCGCGGGCGTCACCCGATCCGAGCGCCTCCAGGCCGCCCTTCGTGCCGTCCCCGACGACCGGCTCCTGCTGGAGACCGACTGCCCCGACCAGCCCCTACGCCCCGGAACCCGTGGCGAGCCCCGCGACCTGCTGGTCCTCGCGGCCGAGGTCGCCCGGGTGCGCGAAGCCCCCGTCGAGCACGTCCTACGCACCACCACGTTCAACGCGAGAACCTTGTTTGGTTCGATATGATTCAGGCCACGATCCTCACCCGCAGTCGATCCAGGCCCGGTCCTCGGTGGCACATGGGTAGGCCTCGACCCCGTCGGGATCGCCGTCCCAGTAGGCCTCCAGGGTTGCGCAGTCGGTCAGGGTGGCCAAGCACGCGGTGAGATCCCGCTCCGCCGCCCAACAGTCCGGCGGGTCGTAGGTGGCCTCGTGGTGGGTGTACTCGTCGACACAGGCCGCCTCGTCCTCGTGATCCTCCGGGTAGCAGTCCACCTCGAGCGCGCAGAACGTGGTGGCATCGGCCACCGTGTCCTCCCCGCACGCCAGCAGGGTCTGTTCCTCGACTTCACACGGATACCCTGTTTCTCCCGACCAATACGCGTCGATCGGATCGCAGCTCTCCAGGCCCGCCAGGCAGTCGGCCAGCGACACCTGGGCGGTCCAGCACGCCGCACTCGGCGCGTCGGCCTCAAACACGACCATCGTCCCGACACAGTCCTCCTCATCGTCCCAGTCGTCCGGAGCACACCCGTACTCGACCGCGCAGAAGTCCTGGGCCTGCTCGAGGGTGGAGACGAACCCCCCGGACGCCCCTCCGTCGGACGTGTCGTCGGTGTTGGCGCCGTCGGTGTCGCCATCCGGCGAGCCGCCCTGCCCGGCCGAGCAGCCCACGGCCGCCCACACCACGAACCCCACCATGCCTCGTGCCTTCATCGATTCCTCCAGGACGGGATGTCTCGGTGCGCGCAGGCCGCCTCGGGGATCGCCGAGACGCCACGGCACGCGGATCGCGCCGGCTCCGCACCACTCAGAACGTGTACCCCAGCCCCGCCACCACGCGGAGGTAGGCGCCCACGTTGCCGGGACGGGCTGGCGCATTGACGGTCGCTCCGAACGCTGGCCCGCCCTCGATCAGCAGCCCGAGCTGCACGCCGGTGGCCAGCTCGTAGCCAAACCCCGCCCGCAGGGGGACGCGCCCGCTGAACAGCACGGGACCGCCGGGGACGATGTACAGGTCATCCTGGAGCTGCACGCCGAGGTCGACGTCGACCACGCCCTCGACCTCCCAGGTGAGCGTGAGGCCGGGCCACAGCAAGCCGATCCCCGGCACCACGCCCCCGCCGGGGACGACCGCCAGGTGGATCGGCACCGAGCCGAGCAGCCCCGCCGTGAGCCGCCCCTGATCGAGGAGGGTGACCCGGAAGTCCACACCGATCGACCCTTCCAACGCCCCGATCGCGGTGCCGCGTGCCCAGGAGAACCGCGCGCGGGGACGCACGTCGACGGTGCGGGCGACCGGAACCCGGACCCCCAGCTCCACGTCGGGAAAGCCGACCTCCAGCGTGAGCTGCGGACCCTGGACGACGCGGGCGCCGAACAGGTTGTCGCCGATGCCCGCGCGAGCGGTCGACGTCCACAGCAACGCGGCCAGGACCACCCCACGGCGGACCATCGGCTCACCTCCTCCGGCTGGGCCGTATCCCGGGCGATCAGACCGCGTCGGCGACGAAGCCTCGGGCGCGGTGGGCCAGCCCGTAGATGGTCTGGGAGGGGTTGACCCCCAGGGCGGTGGGCAGCACGGACCCGTCGACCACGAACAGGTTGTCGACCCCCCGCATCCGGTGCTGGAGGTCGACCGGATGGCGCGCGGGATCGGCCCCCATGCACAGCCCCCCCATCTGGTGGGCGGAGAAGATGCGGTGGGCGTGCGCACCGTACGCGGCGTCCTCCAGCAAGCGAACGTCGGCGTCGCGCCGCATCACGACCGGGGTCTGATGCAAGCTCCCCGCGAGCTCCGCGCCCGCGGCCAGGTGGATGCGCGCCAGGTCCTGCATCGCGCTCCGGAACGCCTCCTCGTACGCGGGACCGAACGCGTAGTCGACGACGATGCGGCCGTCGGAACCCAGCCGCGTGGTGCCACCCTCGTCGCCGGGGAGCAGGCCATCCACGGTCAGCGCCAACAGGCCCGACAGGTGGGGGAGGGCCTGCATGAACGCCGCGAGGGGCGCGCCGATCTGCGAGGCCGCGACCGACGCGAGCATGGGCTGGAGCGGCGCCGCCTCCAGGAAGTACCCGATCCGATCCGGCCCCCGGTCGATCGGGTGGTGGCTGCCCATGGCCTGCGGTGCGCCGTAGAAGGGTGCGATCCGCTCGGCGTACCGTCCGACGATGGCGACCACCGGGTGCAGGAAGGTCCGACGCCCCACCCGGCCACCGCCGTCCAGCCCACTCCGGAGCATCAAGGCGGGGCCGTTGATCGCGCCGGCACTGCTCACCACCACCTTGGCGTCGATCCGAACGTCCACCCCATCGGGGCCCGACGCCTCCGCCGACATGGCCCGACCGACCACCCCGCGCGCGCTGCGGCCCGCGACGTCGACGTGGTCCACGCGCACCCGGCTGATCACGGTGGCGCCAGCCTCGACCGCGTCTTGCAGGTAGGTGATCCCCATCGCCTGCTTGCCGTCCACCGGGCAGCCCACCCCGCAGTACCCGCTGTTCGCACAGCCCTTCACGTTGCGCCGCAGGGGGCGAACCTCCCACCCCAGGGCCTCGCAGCCCCGCTGCAGCGTGCGGTTGTTCGCGTTGGCCATCTCGGCGGGCCACGTGTGGATGTTCAGGCGCGCCTCGACCGCGTCGAAGTGCGGCGCCAGTGCCAGGTCCTCCACCCCGTGCTCCGCGGCCCAGTGCGCGAGGATGCGTTCGGGCGTGCGAAAGCACGTGGTCCAGTTGACCATCGTCGTGCCGCCCACCGCGCGTCCCTGCATGATCGTCACGCCGAGGTCGGACGTGCCGCGGGTCCCCCGATCCTGGTACAAGGCCGGAAAGGCGTCCCCCTCTTGCAACGTGAGGTCGGACGCCTGATACCGACCGCCCTCCTCCAGCACGATCACGTCGAGCCCCTGCGCTGCGAGCCCAGCCGCCAGCACCGCCCCGCCCGCACCGGACCCCACGATCACCACGTCGCAGGTGCGCGACAGCGGCGCCGACATCGTGGAGGCATCCACCCACCCGGTCTGCGCACCGCTCATGGGATCCCTCCCCCCGCGACGAGCCCAGGGGGTGGCCCCGGGTAGCCGACGCCCGCGTACGTGGCGGGGTTGGCGTGGTACGCGCTGGCGATCAGCCCCTTGAGGGCCAGGAAGGCCTTCCGGCGCAGGGTGATCCCGCTGGTGGCCCACGCGCGCAGAGCGGCGTCCTGGGCCGCCGGATCGCAGGCGGTGAAGGGTCGGGCCCGGCCGTCCAACACCAGGGCGATGGCCGCGTTCTCGATCAGGTCCAGTGCCTGGCCCAGCTCCGCCGCATCGCCCGGGTGCATCGTCGACAACAGCCGGTCGATCGCACCGGCCACGCCGACCTCTCGGGCCACCGGGAGCGCACCGCCCCCTGGGCACACCCGATCCGCCACCGCCACCAGCACGCTGAACTGCCGCGGCGTCAGCGCCCGCAGGGGCGCGTCCGGCGCCACCATCACGGAGGACTGGGCGGACAACCCGACGCCGCCCAAGGCCAGCAGCCCGGCCCCGGCGAGCGTGCCTCCCAGGAAGAAACGACGAGACGGCGTCATGGACAGGGACGTACCACGTCGCGGGCCCCCGGGGACCTCATCGCGCCGCGGGATCCGAATCCTTCGCTTCGTTCGCACGCTCTCGTCGGCGCTGGCGCCACCACGTCCACGCCAGCACCACGGCCATCCCCGTCACCCCGAGATCGTCGGCCCAGCCCACCAGCGGGGCGTCCGGGATCGCATCCATCGGCCAGACGTCGTAGGCGATCGCACCCAGCAACACCGCCCAAGGCCGCCACCGACGCCACCATGCGCGCATCGTCCCTCCGCTCCCCGAGACCATGACCTGCTCGGGGTCCTCGGGCACGCCCCCCTCCCGGAACCTCCATGACCCGACGTGCCGCCCTCACCACCTGGATCCTGCTGCTCCTGGCCGTCGCCACCACCGGACCGGACGGCGCAGGCCTGCCGGACTGGGTGATCGCAGCGATCGGCGGCGACCTGCAAGCCCACGACCCG
>JAUHWK010000280.1 GCA_030424555.1 bacterium
GGCCCTGATGGCCGATCGCATCGCGAAGGGCCTGGTGGACGGCGAGTCGTTCGGCGCCGGGCTGCCCGGCATCGTCACGCCGGAGTTCGTGCGGGCGGAGATCGCCGCGGGCCGCGCGATCCTGCCCAGCAACATCAACCACCCGGAGTCCGAGCCGATGATCATCGGGCGGAACTTCCTGGTGAAGATCAACGCCAACATCGGCAACTCCGCGGTGTCGAGCTCGGTCTCCGAGGAGGTCGACAAGATGGTGTGGGCCACCCGGTGGGGGGCGGACACGCTGATGGACCTGTCCACCGGCCGCAACATCCACGACACGCGGGAGTGGATCCTGCGCAACTGCCCGGTGCCGGTCGGGACCGTGCCGATCTACCAGGCCTTGGAGAAGGTCAACGGCGTCGCCGAGGACCTGTCGTGGGAGGTGTTCCGCGACACGCTGATCGAGCAGTGCGAGCAGGGCGTCGACTACTTCACGATCCACGCGGGCGTGCGCCTCGCCCACATCCCGCTCACGGTGGACCGGGTCACGGGCATCGTCAGCCGCGGGGGCTCGATCATCGCCAAGTGGTGCCTCGCCCACCACCGCGAGAGCTTCCTGTACGAGCACTTCGAAGAGATGTGCGCGTTGATGGCCAAGTACGACGTGGCGTTCAGCCTGGGTGACGGGCTGCGGCCCGGCTGTCTCGCCGACGCCAACGATGCCGCGCAGTTCGCCGAGCTGGAGACCCTCGGAGAGCTGACGAAGATCGCGTGGAACCACGACGTCCAGGTGATGATCGAGGGCCCGGGCCACGTCCCGATGCACAAGATCAAGGAGAACATGGACAAGCAGCTCGAGCACTGCCACGAGGCGCCGTTCTACACGCTCGGGCCGCTCACCACCGACATCGCCCCCGGCTACGACCACATCACCTCGGCGATCGGGGCGGCGATGATCGGGTGGTTCGGCACGGCGATGCTCTGCTACGTCACGCCCAAGGAGCACCTGGGCCTGCCGGACCGCGACGACGTCAAGTACGGGGTGATCACCTACAAGCTGGCGGCCCACGCCGCCGACCTCGCCAAGGGACACCCCGGCGCGCGCATCCACGACGACGCCCTGAGCAAGGCGCGGTTCGAGTTTCGGTGGAAGGACCAGTTCGCGCTGTCGCTGGATCCCGAGACCGCGCTCGCGTACCACGACGAGACCCTGCCGGCGGAGGGGGCCAAGCGCGCGCACTTCTGCAGCATGTGCGGGCCGAAGTTCTGCTCGATGAAGATCACGCAGGAGATCCGCCAGATCCACGGCCCCGCCGCCAAGGATCCGCACGCGGGCATGCGTCCCGAGGAGATCGCCGCCGCGATGAAGGCCAAGAGCGCGGAGTACCGGGAGGCCGGCGCGCTGTACGTCGAAGAGTCCTGACCGTCCGCCTCAGGGGCGCGTCAGGTGCTCCTCACCGTGCGCCCACGGCGTGGTGACGGTGCTGCCGGCGGCGTGGGGACCGATCGTGAACGCGATGTCCCACCGCGCCCCGGTCATCCACATCGCGTACGACGCGGTGGTGGGGGAGGTGACGACCCCCTCGCTGGGGCGGAGCGGGACCGGCTTGAACGGGCGGGTCTGCTCCCAGCCGTCGATCGACAGCGCCACCCCGTCGTCGTGCAGCCGGAGCACCCGGTGGGCCCGGTACAGGGTCAGGCCATCCCGGTGCAGACGGGTCGTGTGCTCGAAGCGATCGGGGTCTGGGGTGGGCTCGACGATCGTGGTCAGCGCGGTGGGGCCCGCCCACCGATCGATGCGGGCGAGCAGACGCAGCGCCACCACGTCGCGGGCGGTGGGCACCTGGGCATGCAGGCCCCCGACATCCAGGTCTGAAAGCACGAAGTGGCCGTCCCATCGGCCGGTCGCGAAGCCATAGTACGCGTGGTGCAGGCCCAACGGTGGCTCCCGATGCCTTCGACGATCGCCTGATATCCGGGTTACGGGGCGTGGGAGCGGACCCACCATGGCGTCCGCGCGGCCGAGCCCCCACGAATGCGACCCCAGGATCTGGGGGTGGGAAGGGCCGCCTCCCCAAGACCGGACAGACCCTTGAACGACTTCGACTCGCTCGGCCTCGCCGAGCCGATCCTCCGTGCGCTCGACGCGTGCGGCTTCTCCACGCCCACGCCCATCCAGGCGCAGGCCATCCCCCCGCTGCTGGAGGGCCGCGACATGCTGGCCTGTGCGCAGACGGGCACCGGCAAGACCGCAGCCTTCTCGCTGCCCGTCCTGCACCACCTCGCGACCACGCCGCCCTCCGATGGGCCGGTGCGGATCCGCGCGCTGATCCTCACCCCCACCCGCGAGCTCGCCGCCCAGATCGGTCTGCAGCACCACGTGGTGTTCGGTGGCGTCAACCAGAACCCCCAGGTGCGGGCGCTCCGCCGCGGGCTGGACATCCTGGTGGCCTGCCCCGGGCGGCTGCTCGATCTCCAGGGCCAGGGCTTCGTCGACCTGTCGGCGGTGCGCCACGTCGTGCTCGACGAGGCGGATCGCATGCTGGACATGGGCTTTCTGCGCGATGTCCAGCGCATCCTCGACCTGCTCCCCGCTCGTCGCCAGAACCTGCTGTTCTCGGCCACCATGCCGCCGGCGATTGTCAAGCTGGCCAAGGGCTTCCTGCACGACCCGGTCCGCGTCGAGGTCACCCCGCAGGCCACCACGGTCGAGCGCATCGACCAGACCGTGATGTTCGTCGAGCGGTCGGACAAGCGGCGCCTGCTCGCCCACCTCCTGGCCAAGCCCGAGGTCGGACAGGCGATCGTGTTCACGCGCACCAAGCACGGAGCCAACCGGCTGGTCAAGCAGCTGGACGGCGATGGCATCGAGGCGATGGCCATCCACGGCAACAAGAGCCAGGGCGCGCGAACCCGGGCCCTGGACGCCTTCCGAGCGGGCGACCTCGGCGTGTTGGTTGCGACCGATGTCGCGGCCCGCGGGATCGACGTCGACTCCGTCACCCACGTGTTCAACTTCGACCTGCCCAACGAGCCCGAGAGCTACGTGCACCGCATCGGGCGCACGGGGCGGGCGGGGCGTGCTGGCACGGCGATCGCGTTCTGCAGCGCCGAGGAGGCCCCGTACCTGCGGGACATCGAGCGCCTGACGGGCGAGGCGATCGACGTGGACGCCGACCATGCGTGGCACACGACTTTCCCGATGCCCTCGGCCACGCCGCGCTCCCGTCCCGGTCCCTCTCGGGGCGGCCGGGGTGGACGCGGCGGCGGCGGGCGTCGGAGCGGTGGCCGCAGGCGCTGATGCCAAGGCGCGGTCGCGCTATCGGGACGCGTGGAGAGACCTGCATGCGTCCCGTGATCACCCGCTCGCTCCTGTCCGTCCTCGCGGTCGGTGCCTGCACCACGATCACCACCGATGTCGGCGACAGGGACGACGCGTCCTCTGACACCGGCGACACCGCGGCCGAAGGCCTCATCGACCTCGCCACGTAGCGATGTCCACGCTCGACGCGCTGGTCGCCGAGGTCCGTGGGTGTCGGTTGTGCCACGACGAGCTCGAACCGCGGCCGGTGCTTCGGGTGCACGAGGACGCGCGGATCCTGATCGTCGGTCAGGCCCCGGGGTCCAAGGTCCACCAGAGCGGCAGGCCGTGGGATGACGCATCGGGGGATCACCTCCGCGCGTGGTTAGGGGTCGACCGGCCCACGTTCGACGACCCCGGACGATTCGGGATCGTGCCCATGGCGTTCTGCTACCCAGGGAAGGGGCCGAGCGGGGATCGGCCGCCGCCGCCCCGGTGCGCCCAGACCTGGCATGCGCGGCTGCTGGAGCACCTGGGGGACGTCGAGCTGACCCTGTTGGTGGGGCAGTATGCCCAGGCCTGGGGACTGGGGGATCGTCGGCGCCGGACGCTGACGGAGACGGTGCGCGCGTGGGCGTCCTATGGTCCCGGGATCGTTCCCCTGCCGCACCCGTCGTGGCGAAGCCGGATCTGGATGAAGCGGAACCCATGGTTCGAGGCGGAGGTCCTCCCGGCACTACGGGAGCGGGTGGCGGCGGTTCTCTAGAGTGGGAGCCCGTCCCGGACCCATGCGAACAACCCGCCGCGCACGTTGGCGACGGCCTCCCAGCCAGCCTTGTGAAGGATCGTCGCGGCCATCGCGCTGCGGCGGCCCGCCGGGCACAGGCACACGACCGGCTTGTCTTGGGGGACGCTGTCGAGGCGGTCTCGCAGGGTGCCGAGGGGGATGAGCAGGGCGCCGTCGACGGCCGGGAGCCGCGCGTCGATCTCATCGGGGTCGCGGACGTCCAGCAGGTGGACGGCGTCTCGGTGGGCGGCGACCCAGGCCGGATCGATCTCGTGCACGCCGGCGTACGACACGGTCACCGGTCCCCAGGTCACCTCTCCAGGGACGAGTCCGTCCTCCGGGCGCCCGGACTGGAGGTTGGCGGGGAGCGCGAGATCGATCTTCTTGGGGTGGGGCAGGGCCAGGTTGTCCATGTACCCGACGAAGTCCCGCTCTCGGGCGTCGCCGCCGACCCGTGGGTTGTGGATTCGCTCCTCCCACACGGTGCTCCAGGTGCGCCCGTTGTAGTCGTGGGCGGGACAGATCCGGCAGGTGTCGGGCAGGTCGAAGATGCGCTCGTGGATGGAGCGGTACAAGGTGGCGGCGCTTCCCTGCTGGAAGTCGGTCCGACCGGCGCCGCGGATGAGCAAGGCGTCTCCCGTGAACGCCATGACGCCCTCGTCGAGGACGTAGGTGAGGCAGCCCGCCGTGTGCCCGGGGGTGGCCCGCACCGCGAGGACGTGGCGCCCGAACGACACGGTGTCGCCGTCGTCCAGGGGACGGGTCACGCCGCGCGCCCCGTAGGTTCGGGACAGCGCGACCGCGCACCCGCTGGTCTGTTGGTGCAGCCACGCCGCGGTGACGTGGTCGGCGTGGCAGTGGGTGTCGAGCACGGTCGTCAGGGTCAGGCCGAGCTCACGGATCAACGCCTCGTCGCGCCGGTGCTGCTCGAACACGGGATCGATCAGCACGGCCTCGCGCGTGGCCTCGTCGGCGAGCAGGTAGGTCCAGGTCGACGAGGTCGGGTCCTGCATCGGACGGAAGATCATGGGGGCTCCGGGGCCGGATGTCGGGGTGTGGGCGGCATACCATGGCGTCGGCGGGAGGCGTCCCGGCCGGTGGAGGTGTGGTGTGGCGCGGAGCGACTTGCCCGGACCGCCGAGGGCGTGGCGCGGGGAGCGGGTGGCGTCGGTGGCGTACGACGGACCGGTCGCGGTGATCGGCGACATCCATGGTCGATCCGACCTGCTGGCGCGGCTGCTGGCGTGTCTGTCCGGGCGGACGATCGTGGTCCTGGGTGACCTGGGCGATCGGGGGCCCGACACCCGCGGGGTGATCGACCAGCTCCGCGCGGTCGGTGCGATCGGCGTGCTCGGCAACCA
>JAUHWK010000281.1 GCA_030424555.1 bacterium
GCCCGGCTCGAACAGGTCATCGAGGAAGGCGGCGTGGTACCGCGCGATCCGACCGTTGGTCACGCCGGCGTCGTCGAGCTTGCGGGCGCACAGCACGGTGCGCTTGTAGCGAATCTCGATCCCGAGGACGTTGACCTCGGGGTGCCGGGCGGCGAACGCGGCGAGGTAGAACCCGTTCCCGCTGCCGATCTCGACGTGAAGCGGGGCCTCCCGACCGAACGCCTCGTGCCACCGACCGCGGTGGCGCCACGCCTCGTCGGCGGTCAGCAGGGGGGGGCCGTAGGTGCGGTGCGACACCAGGTAGGGGTTGGCGTCGGGGTGCTTGAACGCCGAGGGGGGCACGTCGCGAAAGCGGGGCTGCCGCAGGCCGTCGTCGGCGCCGTCGTCGGCGCGCACGGGTTGGGGCGTGGGCCGGCCGTCGGACTCGGGGGGGACCATGGGTGCTCCAGGGAGGGCCGGGCGTCTATCCCGTGGGGGAGGTCATCGCGGCCACGCGCCGGCGGATATCGGACCAGGGGCCGCGCACACGGCGTGCGGGCGGCAGGGCGGCGAGCACGCGGGGGCCGTAGCGCCGCCGGTGCAGCCGCGGGTCGAGGATCAGCACCGCGCCGCGATCCGCGCGGGTGCGGATCAGCCGGCCGTAGCCCTGGCGGAGCCGAAGCACGGCCTCGGGAAGCATGGCGGCCGAGAAGGGGTCGACCCCGCGGGCGGCGAGCCGCTCGTGGCGCGCCTGCTCCAGTGGGTCGTGGGGAACCCGGAACGGCAGGCGAGGGATCACCACCAGGCGTAGCGCCCGGCCCGCGATGCTCACCCCCTCCCAGAGGGTGTCGGTGCCGACGAGCACGCTGTCGGGTCGCTCCAGGAAGCGCCGCACGAGGCTGGCGCGGTCCAGCTTCTCTTGGGACAGGATGCGCACGCCGGCGGGCGCGACGGCCTCGAGCGCGGCGGTGTACGCCCGCACGGCCGCGTACGACGTACACAGGACGAAGGCGCCGCCGTGGCTGTCGTGGACGGCATCGCACACCACCCGCGCCGACGCCGAGAGCCACCCGTCCGCGTCGGGCTCCGGGATGTCGGTCGGCATCGCGAGGATCGCCTGGCTGGCGTGGTCGAACGGGGAGGGCAGGACCGACTCCTGCCCGCCTCGGAGCCCGGTCCTGCGACGGAAGAAGCCGTAGGACCCTCCGATCGACAAGGTGGCGCTGGTGGCGACGACCCCACGCACCTGTCGCCACACCACGCGCTCGAGCCAGTCCGCGACGTCGACAGGGGCGGTGTGGGCGCCGACCACCGGGCCTCTTGGGGTGTTGCGGACCTCGATCCACCGGCAGCGCTCGTCGTCGTCGAGGTGGAGGACCCGGTCGAGGGCGTCGGCATGGCCAGAGAGGCGTCGGATCGCCCGCCGGAGGTCGAGCCGGGGCTGGACCCGGTCGTCGGACAGCCGGTGCCCTTCGAGCGCGTCCATCACGGGATCCAGCGCCCCCAGCGCATCGGCCACACCCTGGCGGGCCGTGCGCAGCGCGGGACCGATCACCGTCTTCCAGTCTTCGTGGTCGGCATCTTGGGGGGTGAGGCGCCGCGTGGGCTCAGCAGGATCCAGCGCGGCGTGGAGGGCATCGAACGCCGCCTCGACCGTGCGCTGCGCCCGCTGGAGGGCATCGGCGGTCTTGACCGTGCGGAGCGCGACGCGGTCGGCGACCTCCTCGGGCAGCGAAGAGTCCTCCATGGCCTTGGCCAGACGGGACAGCGCGCCCCGGCGTCGGCGCCGGTCCAGGCACGCCGAGATCGCGCGACGGATGGCGACCGCGGTGACACCGGTGGCTGCGGCCCGCGTGGCGTCGTCGGCGAGGTGGTGCGCCTCGTCCAGGATGACCCGATCGTAGGGCGGGAGGACGCCGCGTCCGGACTCCGCCCGCAGCGAGAGGTCCGCCAGCAGCAGCGCGTGGTTGACGACGATCACATGGGCGTCGGCGGCCCGGCGGCGTGCCTCGTAGAAGCAGCAGCGCGCGTGGTGCTCGCACCGGGTGGCGAGCGTGAGATCGGTGTCGGACTGGACCGAGCCCCACACGTCCCAGGGGATTGGATCGGGCAGGTCCCGGCGGGCGCCGCTGCCCGTCCCGTCGACCCAGGTGGCGAGCTGGGCCAAGGCCGCGGTGCGCTCGTCATCGTCGCCCGAGTCCTCGGCGGTCGCGAGGCCGAGACGCCGTCGACAGAGGTACTGCCCTCGGCCTTCGAGCACCTCGGCGCGCAGGCTGAGCCCGGCGCGCGTGAGCAAGGGCAGGTCGCTCTGCAGGAGCTGGGCCTGCAGGGCGCGGGTGCGTGTGCTGATCACGACCCGGGTCTCATTGGCGAGGGCCCAGTGGGCTGCGGGCACCAGGTAGGCCAGCGACTTGCCGGTGCCCGTGCCGGCCTCGACCAGGAGGTTCTTCCCGCCGTCGAGGGCACTCCGTACCTGCTCGGCCATCGTGAGCTGCGCAGGACGGGGCTCCCAGCCGGCGACCGCGGCGCGCATGCCGACGGTGAAGGTGTGGCGGACCGCGTCGGGCGCGATGGGCACCACCGTGCGGGTCCACGGCTCCACGACCCACCGGTCCCGCCGCACGTCGGCATCGGTGATCACGAACCCGACGCCGTCCTCGCTGAACCGTGCGGCCACGGCGAGATCGGCAGCCGATGGCGTGAGATCGCCAGAGGGGTGGTCGTGCAGGACGACCTGGCCCGGACGCGGCCGTCCGAACACGGCGAGCACCCGGTCGACCGTGCCCCGCGCCGCGACCACGACGTCCACGACCTGTCGCTCCCGGACCTCGCCGATGGCGAACACCTCGGTGCGGTCGGCGTCGGCGATGGCCTGGCGGAAGGCCTCGGCAGCGGCGGGGGAGAAACGCAGGCTCACGGCGTGTCGGGGGCCAGGCGTCGGGGGGGCAGGTCGACCTCGAGGCCGTCGTACGCGACGATCACGTCGTCGTGGTGTGGCGCGGCCTCGTCGAGGAAGGCTTGCTCGTCGGGGTAGCGCTGGCTGAACTGGGTCAGGACGAGGCGGCGGGCGCCGGCAGACCGCGCGAGCTCCGCGGCCTGGCGGGCGGTCATGTGGCCGCGGGCGTGTGCCTCGTCGCGAAGATCCTCAAGGTAGGTGGCTTCGCAGATCAGCAGGTCGACCCCCTCCGCCAGGGCCTCTGCGCCTGCACACGGGCGGGTGTCCATCACGACTGCGAGCGACTGGCCGGGCCGGGGGGTCGCGACCTCTTCCCGGAGGACCAGGCGATCGCCGATGCGGACCACGCCGTCGCGCAGGATGCGGCCACGATCCGCCCCCTCGACCCCGGCCTCGATCGCGCGGTGGGGGTCCAGCGTCCATCCGTCCGGCTCGTCGATCCGGTAGCCCCAGGTGGGGACGGAGTGCTCCAGGGGCTCGGTGCGGAGGGTGGCGGTGCCGCTCCGTCCGATCGTGGCGAGGACACCGGGCGCATCGAAGGGGGCGACGCGCAGATCGGCATGGTCGACGTAGCGGCTTGCATGGCGGAGCCGGTCGATCCACGGCGTCTCGGAGGCGGCGTGGTGCAGGGTGACGGGGTGGGGGACCTCGTCCAAGGACAGGCGCTGGATCACACCGGGCAGGCCCAGGCAGTGATCGCCGTGGGTGTGGGTGATGGCGAGGTGGTGGAGGCGATGGGCGCTGACGCCGAAGCGCAGCATCTGACGCTGGGTTCCCTCGCCCGGATCGAACAGCACGCCGTGGCCGTCCCACGCGACGAACAGGCCGTTGTGGTTGCGTCTGCGGGTCGGAACCTGGCTCGAAGTCCCCAGCACGGTCAGGCGTCGGGCGGTCACCGTGTCCTCACTCGATGCCGCCCGTAGCCGACTGTGACGAGAGGGGCAGCGAACGAGGTGTGGGACACGCTATGGTGCGGCCCGTCCGGACCCCTCGGAGGCCCAGTGTCCCGTTCCCGTCTCATGTCTTCGTCTGTCCATGCGGTTGACGCGCGCCCGTCGTGGTCCGCCCTGGCGTGGGTGGCGTCCCTCCTGCTGGGCCTTGGCGTTGTCCCGTCGGCCCATGCGCTCGACGTGGAGTTCCTGGAGACGTCGTACGACGCGGTCGCGGGCGGCACGGTCAGCATCGGGGCGGTCGCCAGCGCGAGCAACCCCGCCGAGTGCGTGGCGGGCGAGCCCTTCACCTACCGGTTCAACCTCAACGGCATCACGGTGCGCGACTACAGCACGGACGCCACGTTCGACCTCGAGCTGTTCTTCTTGGACAGCGAGAACAACGTCCTGTCGATCGTCGACGGCCCGTCGGTCAACACCCTGAGCGTGACCGCGCGCTGTCCGGAGCCCCCGCAGGGCGTGGGCATCATCACCTCGCAGGAGGCCACCGCCACGCTCAACGTGGCGAACGGCGCCGTCACCATCGACGCGATCCTCACCAACGGCACCACGGACCACAGCGGCCTCACCGAGGCCAGCGGCATCGTGTTCTCCGCGGACTGGACCGACGCGGACCGCGGGTTCGATACCCACACGTTCACCTGGGTGATCGACGGCGGCGACCCCATCACGGGGGAGTTCGCGAACGTGGGCCTCGACGACGGGGAGCACACGATCGAGCTGTCCATTGATGACAACGAGGGATCGGTCGCGACGAAGTCGCTGACGTTCGATGTCGCCAACGTGGTCCCGACCATCTCGTCCTTCTCCGTGCCTGCCAACGGGCAGGAGGGCGCGTCGATGCTGCTCTCGGCGAATGTCAGCGATCCCTTCGACGATCTCTCGGTCACCTGGACGGTCGCGGGCCAGGAGTACCAGGGTCGGCAGGTCAACTGGATCCCGCCCAACCAGGGCTCCTGGCTGGTGGAGCTGGAGGTCGACGACGGCACGGACATCGCCACCCGGACCGCCACCACCACCGTGGTCAACGTCCCGCCGATCGTCGCCAACGCCCGCCGGGTGCTGGACGGTGGGGCGGTGGGGTCCCTGACGGAGATCGACGAAGGGACCACGGTTCAGCTCGCCGTGGACGCCACCGACATCGTCGATGTCGTCACGGTCTCTTGGCTGATGCCGGACGGCGCCGAGCTCGACGGCCTCACGCCCACCTGGGTGGCCGGCAACCAGGTCACGGGCAACGCCACCGTGATCGCCGAGGACGATGTGGTCAGCGCCTCGACGAACGCGTTCGTTCGGGTGCGCAACGTGCCGCCCACGATCACCGGGGTCAACGTCCCCACCGCGGTCGACGAGGGCGACACCGCGACGCTGTCTGCCACGGCGATCGATCCGTTCGACACCCTCACCTACGAGTGGGAGCTGAACGGCCAGATCTACACGGGCCAGTCGGTCGACATCCCGTTCAACGACCCGGGCACGGCCCTGCTCACCCTCAGCGTCATCGACGACGAGGTCAGCGTCTCGCAGCAGGTGGAGGTCGAGG
>JAUHWK010000005.1 GCA_030424555.1 bacterium
CGCTACCGCCTCCCCGCCGAGGACTGACCACCGTCGCCGTGCGCACCACGGCCCAGCGCGTCCTGCCCGCACCGCGGCCCAGCCCTCCCGCGGAGCACACCGACATCTCGTCGTCACCGGCATTTCGGTGGATGCACCCCACCGACATTCCGGTGAGTCTCGCTATAATCCCGGTTTGCCCGTTCCACCCCCCATTGGCACACCGTCTGCAAGCACCGGTCTCCACCCCTGGAGCCGCCATGCAGACCCCGTCCCGAACCGTCGACATCGCCATCCTCGGCGCCGGCAGCGCCGGCCTGCGTGCGTACCGAGCCGCCCGGGAGCACACCGACTCGGTCGTCGTGATCGACCCCGGTCCGCTCGGCACCACCTGCGCCCGCGTCGGGTGCATGCCCTCCAAGCTGTTGATCGCCGCCGCCCACGCCGCCCACGACGCGGGCAGGGCCCACCGCTTCGGCGCCGACATCGAGCGCGCCCCCGCGGTCGACGGCCAGGCCGTGATGGCCCGCGTCCGCGCCGAGCGAGACCGCTTCGTCGGCTTCCTCGACGACACCATCGACGCGTGGCCCGAGGGCGTCCTGGTGCGAGGCCGGGCGTCGTTCGTCGGTCCGCGCACAGTCGCGGTCGAGGGCCAGGACCAGGGACGGATCACGGCGAAGGCGTTCGTGATCGCCACGGGCTCCCGACCGGTCGTGCTGCCCTTCCTCCAGGGCCTCGGGGACCGGCTGATCGTCAACGACGACGTGTTCGACTGGACCGACCTTCCCGAGTCCGTCGCCGTGTTCGGACCGGGCGTGATCGGCCTCGAGCTCGGCCAGGCCCTGCACCGGCTCGGGGTCCGCCTGCGCGTGTTCGGCGTGAACGGACTCGTCGGACCGCTCACCGATCCCACGGTGCGCGACGCCGCCCGCGACGCCTTCTCCGCGGAGTTTGCCCTGCACGACGACGCCCGCGTCTCCTCCGTGGTGCGCGACGGCGACGGGGTGCAGATCACCTGGGAGGACGCGGACGGCGTCCACGAGGACCGCTTCCAGTTCGTCCTCACCGCCACAGGCCGCCGCCCCAACACCGACCGGCTCGGCCTGGAGCACGCGGGCGTCCACCTCGACCCCCGCGGGGTCCCGTCCTTCGACGCCGACACCCTCCAGGTTGGCCGCCTGCCCCTGTTCCTCGCAGGGGACGCCCTCCCCGACCGCCCCCTGCTGCACGAGGCGATCGACGAAGGCACCCTGGCCGGCCGCAACGCCGTCCGCGTCTTGCAGCACGCCCCCTTGGACCGGCTGCAGCGCCGGAGCAGCCTGGCGGTCGTGTTCTCCGACCCCGGCATCGCGATGGTCGGGCACCGGCACGCCGACCTGCCCGCCGACACCTTCGTCACCGGCCACGTCTCGTTCGACGACCAGGGCCGAAGCCGGGTGATGCTGCGCAACCAGGGACACCTGGCCGTGTACGCCGACAAGGCCTCCGGACGCCTGCTCGGCGCCGAGATGGTCGGTCCTGCCGCAGAGCACCTCGCCCACCTGCTGGCGTGGGCCCACCAGCTGCGCCTCACCGTGCCCGAGATGCTCGACCTGCCCTTCTACCACCCGGTCGTCGAGGAAGGCCTGCGCACCGCCCTGCGGGACGCCTGCGCCCAGCTCGGTGCCCTCGGAACCCCCTGCGCCGCCTGACGGCGCCTGTCCCCCAACCCCCACTCCCCCAAGGAGAGACCATGAACGCCCCCAACCCCCGCACCCTCAAGCCCGGGACCCGCGTCCCCAACCTCACCCTCCGGACCCGCGACGGCGGAAACTGGGACGAGCTTCGCACCCAGGACCTGTTCAGCGGCCGCAAGGTGGTCGTGTTCAGCCTCCCCGGCGCGTTCACCCCCACCTGCTCGTCCAGCCACGTCCCCCGGTACGTCGAGCTCAAGTCCGCGTTCGAGCGGGTCGGCGTCGACGAGATCGTGTGCGTGTCCGTCAACGACGCCTTCGTGATGGAGGCGTGGCAGCAGGACCAGGGCGCGGAGGCGATCACGTTCCTGCCGGACGGCAACGGCCTGTTCACCGACGCCCTCGGCATGCTCGTCGACAAGTCCGACCTCGGCTTCGGCAAGCGCTCGTGGCGCTACGCCATGGTGGTCGAGGACGGCGTCGTCACCCAGGCGTTCGTCGAGCCCGACGTCCCCGGCGACCCCTTCGAGGTGAGCGACGCGGACACGGTCCTCAAGGCCCTCGGCGGCTCGCCCGACCCGGACATCCTGCTGTTCACCAAGCCCACGTGTGGCCACTGTGCCCGGGCGAAGGCGGCCCTCGACGAAGCGGGTCTGGCCTACGAGGAGCTCCCGGCCAACCCCCGGATCCTCGCGTCGCTCCCCGGCCCGAAGACCACGCCCCAGGTCTACATCGACGGGGCCCACCTGGGTGGCGCCGACGCGCTGATCGCCTGGCTCGCCGACCGCAGCTGAGCCCCTTCGCGTCCCCCCGGCCCGGTCCGCAGCACCCGCTGTGGGCCGGGCCGTTCCGCGTGAAGGCATGACGGTGTCGGGGACTGCGGGCTATGGCCGCCGGGACCTGCGGAGCCTGGATGCCCCGTCCCGATCGTCCCCTGGTGCTGCTGCTGCTCGCCGTGGTCGCCCTCGGACTCGCCGGGATGGCGACCTGGGGCGTCGCGGCCCTGCTCGGGGAACGCCAGGTCCGCCGGGTGCTCGCCGAGACCGGCTTCGCCGAAGAGTTCCTGTTCGAAGGGCTCGATCTGCACCCGCTCACCTGGGGCGTGAGCCTGCACGGCGTGCGGTTCCGTCCCGCGGACGGCGTCGGCACCCACCACGACCTGATCGCGTTCGACCGCGTCCAGTGCGACCACATCGAGCGCCACGACGGCCTGGTCACCCACGCCCTGTGCGCCGCCCGGAACGGCACGGTCCACGGCGATGTCGCGGTGGGACTCGCCGGCGTGCGCGACGGCATCCCCTGGATGCTCGGGCGTCTCCCGGTCAACCTCGACGGGACGTGGACGCTCGACGACGTCCAGCGGACCTTCTCGGCCAGCGCCCACCTGCACCTCCCCGGCCACTTCTCGCTCGGCTGCGACGCGGCCTTCGACGGCCTGGACCACGCCGCCTGGCGAGCCCTGGGACGCATCCTGGGCCGGGTGGGACAGCTCGATCCGCTCTCCGACCCGTGGGGGTTCCTGCGCCAGGCCCTCGACACAGCGGACGACGACGCCGCCGCCATCGCCGCCATCGCGGTCGACCGCGCGGGCTGCGAGCTGGGCGACGACGGGATGCACGCCTCCATGCGCCGGGACCCCACCTTCGGCGTCCGCATCGGAGCGGCCGCACGGATGGCCCTGGCGATGATCGACCCGCTCAGCACCGACGCGGTCAGCGGGTTCCTCGACCGGGGTGGCACCTTGCGGCTGGGCACCCGCGTGGCGGAGAGCGTCCCCTTGTTCGAAGGGCCCGAGGACGGCGACCTCGCGCCAGGCCCCGCCCTCACAGCACCGGTCTCTTCGACCAACTTCGGGGTGTCCTGGGCACCGCCGACGCTGAGCCGCCGATGATCGCCACCCGTCTCCCCTCGGTCACGCCATGATCTGGCGGGTGGTCGGAACCGGGTTCATGCTGTTCTTCGCAGCCTGCACGGTCCTGCAGATCAACGACCCCGATCCCATGCTGTGGATCGCGCTGTACGGCGGCGCCGCGCTGGTGTGCCTCCCGGTCGCACGCGGACGCCCCAGTCCGCGGTGGGCGCCCCTCATCATGATGGTGCTCGCCAGCGAGCTCGCCCTGATGGACGTGATGTTCCCGCCCCCGCCCGAGATTCGCGCCGACGACACGATGTGGGGCACCGAGCAGGCCCGAGAGGTGATGGGCGCCCTGCTCGTGTGCTCGTGGTGCGCGGTGGTCTACTTCGCGCAGCCCTTCTCGGACGACGCCGACATCACCTGAGCTGCGCGCTCACGGACCGGTGTGGTCCTGGGTGCAGGGACGGTCCCCACACGGGGCGACGACGACGCCCGGATCGTCGGGATCCAGGAACCGGATCGCCTGCGCGATCGCCCCCTCCCACCGCCGCGGCGTCTCGTGGGCGGGCGTGTCCTCCGCGGGACGGTTGTCTCCATCGCTCGACAGGAACCCGGTTTCGAACACGCTCACGGCAGGCACGGGTCCGGGTGCTGCGGCGGAGAGCCCGGGCACCTCCAGGGGGCTGGGCTGGACCAGCGCTGCACCGACCCCCCGCAACAGCACCCACGAGGCGACGTTGGGTACCTGCTCGTCGGCCGACGCGATCTGCCACAGGGCCGTGCGGCCCGCGATCCGATCCGCCCACACCGCCGGATCGACCGGATCCCACCACAGCTGGGTCGCGGCGTACACCCGCTGGCGCTGCGTGGGGTCGGTGAGCCCGCTGTCGATCAAGGCGTCCTCGAACAAGCTCCAGTGGGTGCTGCGCTCCAGCATGGTCGACCAGGCGCCGCCGCCGACGTGGAGGACCGCCGGCGGGGCCGCGTCCCCGAGCGCACCCTGGAGCACCGCCCCCTCGATGCCCCCCAGCGAGATGCCGTGGTAGCGCACGGTGTCCGGATCTCCGAGTCCGCCGAACGCCGGGTCGTCCAGGAGATCGCCGTCTCGAACGGCATCCAGCAACATCGCGACGTTGGCCACCCCCTGCATCAGGTGGTCCCGAAGCCGGGGGAAAGTCGCGATGTCCGACGCCACCCCAAACGGAACGGCGATGTCGCCGGAGGTGAGCCCCCGCCAGGTGGTCGCGACGACGATCGCCCCGGCGCGGTCGGCCAGCTCGAGCACGCCGCTCGGGTCGTCGTCGTCGCCCAGGTAGATGTCGGGGTTGGCGAAGATCCCGTGGCCGAACACCCACACGGGCACCGATCCCGGATCCGCCCCCGCCAACGACGCCGGCACGTGGACGAGCAAGGTGGCCTCGTCGGTCCCCACCGCCACCGGGGTGGCCCCGTCCCAGGCGATGCGCCCATCGGACCCCAGCCACGACCGCACCGTGTAGGTGCCCCGCACCTGGCGCAGCGTGCGCGGCGGCACGGCCTCGCCCGTCGAGACCTCGTCGAGGGAAAACACCGTGGGCACCGCGCGATCGGCGAGCACCGCCTCCAGCGGGTCCGTGTGGCGATCGGTGTGGAACGCGAACGCCAGCCGCACGTCGTCCTCCCCGTGCGTGCCCAAGGTCTCGACCGTGTCGCGCCACCCCTGGGCCCGCACTGCCTCGCCCTCGGGCTCCGCGCCCTCGATCACCGCATCGAACCACGGGAACGACACAGACCCACCCGACGTGTCGCGCACGCCCGCGGTGAGGACGACCGCGATGTCTCGCCCGTCGGGCAAGGGCTGCAGCGGACGCACCAACAGCGCGGGGTGGCCGGACTCCCGCGGGGCCGCGTCCAGCTCCGCCATCACCGGATACCGGGTTCCATCCTCCAGATCCACCAAACGAACCGCACCGTCCACGGACAGATCTGCCCAGGAGGGGAGCGTGGCCGGGTCCAGCGCCACGTCCAGCGGCACCACCGCGGTCTGCACCACGGACCACCCCGACCGCGCCGGCTCGGGCGCCGCCCACGGCGTGGCGCCGCCAGGGAGATCGACGAGCACCACGCCCTGATCTCCCCCGTCCACCGCGCTGTCCGGGAACGGCAAGAGCGCCGGAAGCGCGACCTCCTGCGCGGGCTCCACACACGCCGCGAGCCCGAGGGCACACGCGGCGACCATCCCCTGACGGTGTCCTGGCGTTGAAAGCGCTATCATGAGTCCTTCCCCGCCATGGCTAGCCCCGGAGCCCTGACGATGCGACCCCGTCCTCGCCACCTCACGTCCGCCGCGATCCTCTCCAGCGTCGGGACCACCGGCTGCACCGTCCACCCGGCCCCCGAAGACCTCGACCAGCTGATGCGCACGCTGTGGAGCGACGTCACCGAGCGTCGTGACGATCTGCTCCGCCGCGACGTCGCCACCATCGACGACATCCTCGACCTGTCCAACCTCGACAAGGGCGAGTCCCGCGGCTCCCAGTCCGACCTGTTGCCCGAGGACATCGCCGACATCGCGTTCCTCACGCCCAGTGGCGACCCCGCCGAGCCCCCGGATCCCGCCCTCGCCACCGGCATCCACATCATCGACGAGATCCCCTGCACGGAGACCCAGCTGCTCGACGTGATGCTGGAGCCCGATCAGAACGAGATCTACGGCGTGTACGAGACCTACTCGCGCACCTACGACGGCGATCCCCAGGACTTCCGAGACGGCAAGGTCGACATCATGACCTGGAAGGGCGACATCGACGCGTTCATCCCCTTTCCGGTGATCTCCACCTACACCTACGCCTTCCGCGCCGAGGCGCGGCGGGTCGAGCTCGACGAGGGTACGGGCTTCCTCACCCGCACGTGGATGCCCACCCCCTCCACCTGGGACAAGGACGGCCCCGAGTTCGACCAGGACTACCAGCTCGAGGTGTGGCGCCCGTCGGCAGACGGCAAGTCCTTCCTGCACATCTACCCGGTGTGGCGGGTGATGAAGGCCGCGGGCTTCGACATGGAGACCGCCGGCATGCAGAACATCACCCTGGAGCAGATGGAGAAGTGGGACCAGCGCACCGCCGAGCTGTGTACCGAGGGCCTGCACCCCGCCGATCCATGATCGGCGGACGCCCGAGGACCGCAGGGCGCGCCACCCTGTGCGGGCTCGCGCTCGCCACGGGGATCGCCGCCTGCAGTGACCCACGGCCCCAGGACCCCTGGCGGTTCCTCGCCCACCAGGACGGCGTCACGGCGCGTGCCGATCCCAGCGCCGGCCCGTCTCCTCGCGCCATTCCCCTCGTGGGACCGGCTCGCCCCCCCGACGACCCCGAGGGAACCGTCGCCGTGTGGGTCGACCTCCCCGCCGACGAGGTCGTGCCGTGGGTGGACGGCCAGCCCGCGTGGCCGGTCGGCACGGTGCTGTGGCGCACGGTCCACACCGACGACGGCCACCTCGCCGAGGCCCAGGGCCTGGAGCGACAGGACCAAGGGCTGCGCGCCCACCTGGTCCGCGAGGCGGACGGGGTCCGCGGGGCTGTGACGTGGACCCTCGGGACCGCCGACACCGAGTCGCTCGGCCGCACCCTGGCCTACGCCCTCCCCCCCTGGCGCGACCTGCGCCCCGCGCCCCTCGATGAGGCGCGCACCCGCCTGCAAGCCCGGTTGCGGTGCGAAGCCTGCCACCAACCAGGACTCCCCGCCGCGGACCGGGTCCTGCAGCGGGCCGAGCCGACGGTCGCTGCGACCGATGCCCTCGGCGCGTTCACCCCGACCTCGCTGTGGTCGGACCAGGCCCCCATCCCCGCCCACGGGGTCCGCGACCCCAACGTCGACGCGGCCCACACCACGGTCACCTGCCCCACCGGACCGGTCCACC
Source organism: bacterium (assembly GCA_030424555.1). GTDB lineage: Bacteria > Myxococcota_A > UBA796 > UBA796 > JAUHWK01. Next base: position 7,406 of record JAUHWK010000005.1, read on the forward strand.
GGGTCCCCGACGCTCAGGGCGACCTCCGTCTGCGCTGCTCCCTCGGCGCCGTCGCCGTGCTCACCCACGATCTCGGCGCGGCCCAGCAAGCCGGCGATCCCTGGGCAGACGCCCGGTGTGCCAGCCGCAACGCCCTGTCCGCCCGCCTGGACGCCGCGGGTCAGGCGGCGGTCGCCCCGGCGCTGGCGGCCTGCGGGGGCTCAGCCGCGCCGTAGCACCGCGCCAAAGAACCCGTCCGTCCCGTGCTCGTGGGGCAGGGTGCGCAGGTACGGCCCTGCGTGGATCGCGGGGGACAGGTGGGGTGCTGCCTCGGCGATCGGCACGACCGACAGCCCGGGATGGCGGGCGCACACGGCGTCGACCCGCGCTTCGTCCTCCACCGGCAACACCGAGCAGGTCGCGTACACGATGACCCCGCCCGGCTTGACCCAGGAGACCGCGCGATCCAGCACCTGGTCTTGCACGGCGGTCGGCGGGCCGTCTTCCAGGCGCATCCGCCAGGCCGGGTGCCGTCGCCAGACCCCGGTGCCCGTACACGGTGCATCGACCACCACCGCGTCGAACAGTCCCCCCAGGTCGCGGTCGATCGTCCCGTCCCGCCACAGCCCGGTCCGCACCCGAACCCGGCTCCGTCGCGCCCGATCCTCCAGGGTGGTCAAGGCGCGGCGACGCACATCGGTCGCCCACAGCGAGGCCTCGGGCAGGCGTGCGCCCAGCGCCAGCGTCTTGCCGCCGGCCCCCGCACACAGGTCGAGCACCCGCCCTGCCCCCTCGGGGACCAGCTCTGCGACCACCTGGCTGGCGTCGTCCTGGGGCTCCAGCGCGGTCCGCAGCGCACGGGGAAGGGCGTCGAGGTTGGTGCGGGGCGGCAGACGCACACCCACCGGCGACACCGCGGACGGCTCGGCCGCCACGCCCGCGTCCTGGAGCCGGCGCACCGCCTCGTCCCGCGTGAGGTGGCGCCGATCGACCCGCACCGACACGGGCGCGCGCCCTGCGGACGCCGCCAACAGGTCCCACACGGAGGCGCCGAGCCCGTCCCACAGGCCGTGGGCGATCGCCTCGGGCACCCCGGCGGCCTCCGCCAGTGCCTCGATCGACCCGGACTGCCAGCGTGCAGCCCAGGCAGCCGGCAGATCGGTCGCCACCTCCAGCGCAGGCATCGGCCCCCCCACGTCCTCGGCCCAGGCCGCCGCGGCCGTCTCCACCGGCACCCCGTGGTGGACGGCGAGGAGCCACCAGTCGGCCGCCGCGGGATCGGCCGCCCCGCCATGAAACGGCGGGAGGGCCGCATGGACCCGGGTGAGATCGTGCAGGAGGTCCGCCACAGCCCGTCGCTCCCGGCTGTGCAGCGCCCGGGCCGACCGCAGGGCCTCCCGCAAGATCCCGTCGGCGCGCATCGGGGCCTCGCGCATCGCGCGCCAGGTGGACCACCCCGCGTCCCGGATGCGTCCCGCGCGCACCAGCTTGGCGACCAGGGCAGGGTGCAGCGCCCGGTCGGGCAGCAGGGCGGCGGTGCGGTCGCGGTCGACGATCACGGCGGGTCCTCCTCCTCGGCGTCCACCCGGTACAGGCCCACCCGGACCGGATCCTGCGCCACCTGATCGAAGATCCAGGGCCCCGCGGGGACCTCGGCGACGGCGATCGGGGTCAGGCGATGGGCCTGCTCGAACCGGTCGCAGGAAGCCCGCGGCTCCGACACGACCAGGCTGCACTCCGACGACCGGTAGTACAGCGCGCAGGGTGCCCCGACGAGCCCTTCAGGCCCGTCCACCCGGACCGCCCCAGCCAAGGGCAGCAGCTCATGGTGGACGTGTAGGCCCGCGTCCCCGTCTGCCACCGGCAGGTACACCGCACACCCGTCGAGTTGGTCCCACACCGACGCGAACACCCGGAAGTCCGCCTGGGCATGGCGCGGCACCCAGGCCAGCGGAAGGGTCCACAGCCCGAGCGCGGACACCGCCCCCCACAGCACCACCCGCCCCCCGCGCGGCATCCGCGGCGCCCGATGGACCAGGTGTCCCCACCCCGCCGCCAAGGCGACCAGCCCGAACGGCAGGGCCCGGAGCTGGTGCCGCGCGAACCCGAACGCCTCCCCGCCAAGCGGCGTCCAGGCTGGCCCCCCGCCGACGAGCAGGGACAGGCCGAGGGCCGTGACCACGAGAGACACCCGCACCCGCGCGGGCACCGGTCCCGCGATCCACAAGCCGATCGCCCCCCCCACCAGGACCATCCACGGGGTCCACGCCGGGTCGAGCAGGAGCAGGTGGCGCGGACCGTGGGTCACGACCGCGTGCCGCAGGAGCCCGTCCGCGCCCACGATCCCTTCCGCAACCGCACCCCCCAGCCCCGCCCGCACCAGCTGCCAGCCCACCTGCGGTGCGGACAGCACGCCCGCGAGGCCCGCGGCCAGCCAGGCATCGCCCGACCGCCACCCGTCCGGGACGCGCAGCAGGCCCCACGCCGCCACCACCCCGAGCACCACCATCGACTCCGGCCGGGCATGGACCGCCAGGCCCGTCGCCACGCCCACGAGCACGGCGTCAGCCCGCATCCGGCCCGACGCCCACCGCTCCCCGGCGAGCAACGCCACCAGCGTCCACAGGGTCTCCACCCCACCCTGCACGTCGGTGTGGCCGAACCGGATCCACGCCGGGTGGACCGCCAGCCACACCCCCGCGAGCCACGCCGCCCCCCGACCCAAGCCAAGACGCCGTCCCCACAGCACCGCCAGCGGCACGTGCAGCGCCGAGAGGACGGCCACGAGATCGGGCAGCCCGCGCAGCGACCACGCCGAGCCCGCCAGGGCCTGCAGCGGCATCGCCATCGCCGTCAGGCCCAGGCCGTGCTCCACGTCGAGGCGGTCGAGGGGCACCCACGCCCCCACCTGCCGCACGTTGAGATCGTGGGGACCCCACGGGGCGGCCATGCGCAACGCCCAGGCCACGGCCGTCAGGAGCGCCAGCGCCCCCGCCCACCGACGGTCCCCGAGATCGGGCTCCGTCCGCAGCCGCCAGGCCGCCCAGGACAGGGTCGCCCAAGACAGCACGGCCAGCGCCCAACCCGCCGCAGTCATGTCCCAGCCGAACGGAGACACCCGACCTCCGACCCCACGCGTACCCGGGCCCTGCCTTGGATCGCGGCGGAACCGGCGATCCGGACCCTCCCGGTGTAGGCTCGTGTCTTGCCCCCGTCCACCGCATGAACCGCACCCGCATTCCCGCCCGCATCGCGCTGGTCAACGCCCCCGCGTATGGCCTGCATGAGCCGCAGTACGACACGCCGCGCTTCACCCGCTACGCGTTGGCCGTGCTCGCGGGGCATCTGCGTGCGCACGGTGCGGGCGAGCTGCTGCTGATCGACGCCAAGTTCGAGCGGCTCGGGTACCGCGAGGTCCGTCGCCGCCTCGCCGCGTTCCGCCCCGACATCGTCGGCCTCACCGCCTTCACCAACGAGATCGTCCAGTGCGGCCACGTCGCCACCCTGGTCAAGGACCTCGCCGCCCGCCAGCAGCGCGACATCCTCACCATCGTCGGCGGTGTTCACGCCACGGCGATCCCCGAGCGCACGCTGGAGGAGTTCCCCCAGTTCGACCTCGTGGGGGTCGGCGAGGGCGAAGACACCTTGCTCGACCTCGCCCGGTGGGTGGCCCGCAAGGAGGGACGCGACACCCTGCGCGCCATCCCCGGCCTGTGCCTCCGCGACGACCAGGGCACCCCGCTCCTCACCGAGCCGCGCGTCAACATCGCCGACCAGCGCCAGATCCCGCCGCCCGCCTGGGATCTGCTGCCGCCCAGCCCCACCGCCCTGGTGATGACGAGCCGCGGGTGTCCCTACGCGTGCAACTTCTGCATGAACCCCAACGGCACCAAGGTCCGCCGCCGCGACGTCCAGCCCTTCCTCGACGAGGTCCAGTGGTTGATCGACGAGCGCGGCATGGAGGACCTGCACATCTGCGATGAGATCTTCACGATCGACAAGGCCCGCACCCACGCGATCCTCGACGGGATGATCGAGATGGGGTTCGGCGACAAGTACACCTTCCACGCCCAGACCCACGTCCGCTGCATCGACGAGCCCCTGATGGAGAAGATCGCGCGGGCGGGCTGCACCTTCCTCGGGTTCGGCATGGAGACCGGCGACCCCGACGTCCTCAAGCAGATGGGCAAGGGCACCAACCTCGACGTGATGCACAAGGCCGTCGAGCTGTCGCACCGCACCGGGGTGGAGCTCGGCACCTTCTTCATCCTCGGCCAGCCCGACGAGACCCCGCGCAGCGCGTGGAACACGATCAAGCTCGCGATCACCTCCAACCCCCGCACCCCCATCTTCGGGGTGATGGTCCCGTTCCCCGGCACCAAGGTGTGGACGTGGGCCAACGAGGGCAGCCACGGCTACCGCCTGAAGTCCCCCAGCTGGAACGACTTCAACAAGCAGGTCGGCGACGCCCTGGACTTCGACGGCATCGACCGCCGCACGATCGAGGTGCTGCAGCTCGCCGGCTACAGCCTGGTGTTCCTCGCCAACGGTCGCTGGCGTGAGTTCGGAGCGTTCATCCAGCGCTACCAGACCGAGGGCCTCACCGTCGTCCGCAAGATCCTCACCGGGTCCACCGACGATCCCGCCGAGCGGGCGTGGCGCTCACGGCACGACCTGTCCCCGGCCGAGGTCCTCACCCTCGACCGCGCGCTGCCGTTCCTCACCCCGTTCGATCCCGACGCCCCCCTGCCCGAGATCCTCGCCGTCCCCGAGCTGACCTGAGCGGGGTCCGAGCACCCGGTACAGCCCCACCCGCACCGGATCGAGCCGGTGTGCGTCGTAGATCCACCGGCCGGCCGGCACCCAGGCCTCCTGGATGGGCTCGAGCTGGTGGGACGCCTCGAACGCTTCACACGCCAGCCCCAACGACACCGTCGCCAGGCTGCACTCTCCCGAGCGCCAGTACAGCGCGCCCGCCTCCACCCGATCGGGTGGCGGCCACACCGCCTGGACCTGGCCGTCTCCGATCAGCTCCACCGGGACCCGGAACCCAGCGTCCGCGTCGACCGCCGGCAGGATCAACCGGTCGGTGTCGATCGCCGTTCGCGCCGTGATCCACGCCCGGAACTCCCCTTGGCCCGCCCGCGGTGCCCACCCGGCCTCCGCAAGTCGCGCCACCGCCCCCCCCACGAGCAATGCGGCCACCACCGCACCCATCCATGGCCGGGGCCCCGCGCGCGACCATCCCGCCACGCCGAGTCCCAGCAGCCACGCCGCGAACGGCAGCGCCCGTAGCTGGTGACGGGCAAACCCGATCGCCACCCCGTCCGTGGCGGTCCAGGTCGGATCGCTGGCCACCAGCAAGGACAGCCCGAGCGCGAGGGCCAACACGACGCCCCGCATCGCCCGGGATCCAGGCGCCCACGGCAGCGCCAACAGGGCCAGCCACGGCGCCCACCCCACCATCCACGGATCGAGCGCGATCAGGTGCCGCCACCCGTGGACGAGCACCGGGTGGTGGCCCCCCGCCAGGCCCGGCAGCCCCTCGAGCGGATCGGTTCCTTGCACGACCCGTCCCAGGTGAAACACCGCCTGGGGCATCGCCACCACGACGGCCACCGCCACGGCCACCCACGCGCGCCGGGGCCGCTCGCCCGCCACCGCACGGGCGCCGATCGCCGCCACGTACAGGGCGGGGACGATCAAGCTGTCCGGGCGACCATGCGCCGCCAGCCCCGCGGCCAGCCCACTGAACACCATCCACCCCGGGGCGTCGTCGTCGACTGCCCGGCACCACGCGAGCAAGGCCACCACCGTCCACAGCACCTCGGGGACCGCCTGCACGTCGGTCGCGCCGTACCGCACCGCCATCGGGTGGACCGTCAGCCAGATCCCGGCGGTCCACGCCGCGAGGCGCGAGCCGGAGAAGCGGTCCACAATCGGGACCAGCAACACCCCGTGCAGGGCCGAGAGCACCCCGAACCACCGCGGCAGGTGCTCCGCCGACCAGCCCGACCCCATCACGAGCTGGGCCGGCGCGGCCGCCGCCACCACCCCGTGTCCGTACTGCAAGGGATCGGACCCGAACCCACGCCACGCCGCAGGCGACCGCAGGTTCAGGTCGTACACCCCCCATGGCGCGGTCCAGTGCAGGGCGACCGCGACCAGGAACAGCACCACACTCCCGACCTGCTCTCCGCGAGACCGGTCCGCCGCCCAGCGCCACCACAGCGCCAACGCACCCAGCACCCCCATCGCCGACAGCCCCGACAGCGTCACCTGAAGCGCCCAGGACAGCCCGGGGGTCATCGCGCACCCCGCGGGCCCTCGACCCGGTACAGCCCGACCCGCACCGGGTCGACCGCGTGGTCGTCGTAGATCCAGGCCCCCGCCGGCAACCACCGCTCGTCGAGCGGCACGAGCGCGTGGTCCGCTTCGAACGCGTCGCAGGTCGTGGCGAGCGCGTACCGCGCCAGGCTGCACTCCGCGGACCGGTAGTACAGCGTGCACCCGTCGACGGACGCCGGCGGACGGTCCACCAGCCGCACCCCCTGGGGCATCAGCTCCACCGGGATCCGGAACCCGGCGTCCTCGTGCACGGCCGGACGGTACACGACACACCCCTCCGCCAAGGTGCTGTGCCAGTCCGCGAACGCCCGGAACTCCTGGGTTCCCACCCGATCGTCCCACGCGGTCGGCAGGGTGGTGCCCATCGCCACCACCGCGACCGGCCACACCCACCGCGCCGCCCCCACGGCCTGCGCGACCGCGTCCAGACCCCACGCCCCCGCCAGCAGGGCGAACGGGAGCAGGCGAAGCTGGTGCCGAGCGAACCCTGGGCGGTGCCCACCCGCTGGCGTCCAGGAGGCGTCTCCGGCCACCAGGAGGACCAGGCCCAGGCACACGACGAGGGCCCCCACGCGCCACCGCACGTCGATCTCCCGGGCGAACACGAGCAGGACCAACCCCACCGCCACCACGCCCGTCGACCACGTCGGATCGACCACGACCAGGTGGCGGACCCCATGGGTCCACAGCGGATGGGACGCCAGCTCTTCCGGGGACGGAACCCCCGCCGAGGTCGCCCGGTCGTACAGCAAGCGCTGGATCTGCAGCACGACCTGGGGGAGCCCCACCACGGCCGCCAACCCGGCAGCGCCCCAGCCCCAGCGCTCGCGCCACACCGCAGGCACCGCCATCGCCGCGTACGCCGGCACGATCCCCACCACGACCATCGACTCGGGCCGGGCGTGGACCGCGAGCCCTGTCGCCAGCCCCGCCAGCAGCGCCATCCATGGCCGCCGGTCCTCGTTCCACCGAGCCACCGCCAGCAAGGCGACCAGCACCCACAGCGTCTCCGGGGTCGTCTGGACGTCGGTGTGTCCGAACCGCACCGCGGCCGCGTGAAGCGCAAGCCACCCCGCCGCCCCCCACGCGGCCGACGCGGACGTCCCAAGGTGGCGAGCCCACGCCGCGAGCAACGGCACGTGCAGGGCCGACAGCACCGCGGCCAGGTCGGGCAGCGCCCGCAGCGTCCACCCGCCCGGCCACACCGCGCGCGCCATGCGGGCCAGCCCGGTCCACCCCAGGCCGTACCCGACGTTCACCCGCGGGACGTCCACCCACGCCCCCGGGTTGCGCACGTTCAGGTCGTGCGATCCCCAGGGCGCCGCGAGGCGGACGGCGACCGCGAGGAGCGTGACCAGCAGCACCCCCGCGACCCACGGACGCTCCCGGTCGCGCACGTCGAGGACCCACAGCGCGACCGCCCCCACCAGGGCCACGATCGACGCCACGCCGATCGCATCCGCCAACGGGGCCAGGTCCTCAATCCGCAACGGCGCCTCTCCGGGCCCACCATGCCCCGCACCGTCCGCGCCGTCATGCCCCGGGACCCGCCTCCCGCGCCTCGTCGAACACCGCGACGCCACCGCGCCCCTGTCCATCGCGCCACGCGCGGTACATCCCCCCGGTGTTGTACGGCAGCGCGACCCGTCCCTCGGCGTCCACCGCGATGACCCCACCCCGCCCGTCGACCGTGTCGAGCAGCGCCCCGGTGGCCCACGCGGCCGCCTCTCGCACATCGACGCCCCGGCGCACGGCATCCGCCAGCCGGGCAGCGAACGCGGTCCGCAGGTACTTCTCGCCCTCTCCGGTCCCCGACACCGCGACCACGCCGGCCTCCGCCCAGGTGCCCGCCCCGACGACCGCGCTGTCGCCGACCCGACCCGCCCGCTTGTTGGTCAGGCCTCCGGTCGACGTGGCCGCCGCCAGGCCCCCCGACGCATCCAGCGCCACCGCGCCGACCGTCCCCGTCGTCCCCTCGTCGAGGACCCCATCCAGGTCATGGTCCAGGGCGGTGATCGACCGGGCCTGTGCCGCCCGCAGCTGGGCGGCCCGCGCCGGGGTGACGAACCACGCCGGGTCCTCGAACCGGAGCCCGGCAGCCCGCAGCACCGCCTCAGCGTCCGCCCCGACCAGCAGGACATGGTCGGTCTGCTCCATCACCCAGCGCGCCGCGGCCACCGGGTGGCGCACGCCCCGCACCGCGGCGACCGCCCCCGCCTGCGCCTGCGCCCCGACCATCACGCTCGCGTCCATCTGGACCGTGCCATCGTCCGCCAACACCCCCCCGCGGCCCGCGTTGAACACCGGATCGTCCTCGAGCACCTCGACCGCGGCGCACACGGCATCGAGCGCAGCCCCCCCCCGGTCCAGCACCGCGAGCCCCGCGTCCAGCGCGGCCTGCAGGCCCCGTCGGGCTTGCGCCAACGCCTCGTCGGACAGGCTGTGGGCCCGGGTCAGCCCGGCTCCCCCGTGGATGGCCAGCGCGGTCCGCATGTCACCTCCTCGGGCCCGCCATACACCGAGCCGACGGGAGGTCCCATGCCCGATCCCTCACCCTGGCTCCGCCGCGCCGCCGTCGATCTCGCCGAGGGCGTCCGCACGGGCGCCGTCACCAGCCGCGCGCTCGTCGACCTGCACCTCGCCCACATCGACCGGGTCAACCCGCGGCTGCGCGCGCTGGTCGCCGACCGGGCCGACGCCGCCCGCGCCGAGGCCGACGCCGCCGATGCCGCGATCGCCGCCGGACAGACCGACCTCCCGCCGCTGCACGGCGTTCCCTGCACGATCAAGGAGTCGTTCGCCGTGCAGGGCATGCCATGGACCAGCGGGACGATGGCCCGCAAGGGCGTGGTCGCCGACGAGGACGCCCCGACGGTCGCGGCCCTCCGTGCGGCCGGCGCGATCGTGATGGGCGTGTCCAACACCTCCGAGCTGTGCATGTGGATGGAGAGCTTCAACCCCATCTACGGACGCACCGGAAACCCGTACGACGCCACCCGCACCGCAGGCGGGAGCTCCGGCGGCGAGGGAAGCCTGGTGGGTGCGGGCGCCTCTCCGTTCGGACTGGGGGCCGACGTGGGCGGCTCGATCCGGATGCCCGCCTTCTTCAACGGCGTCTGGGGCCACAAGCCCTCCCCCGGAATCGTCCCCAACGCCGGGCAGTACCCCGTGCCCGACACGCCCGAGGGCCACGCCCTGCTCGCCACCGGGCCCCTCACGCGCCACGTCGACGACCTTGCGCCCCTGGTGCGGATCCTGGCCGGACGACAGGACGCGGTAGGCGACCCCAGCACGGTGTCGATCGACGGCATGGTCGTCCTCGACGTGCCCGACAACGGGATCGTGCGACCCCACGCCAGCCTGGTGCGCGCCCGCGCCCGCGCCGCCGACGCCCTGCGCGACCGCGGCGCCATGGTGGTCACCCGTCGCTTCCACGCCTTCAAGCAGAGCTTCGACCTGTGGGCCGCCGAGATGGACCGCGCCCAGGACGCCCACGGCGACTTCCGCGCCAAGCTCGGCCACCCCCACCGTCGCTCCCTGCTCCCCCACCTGGTCCGGCCCGCGGAGCGTGGCGGCGAGATCAGCCTCCCCGCGATCTTGCTGGGCCTGTTCGAGGACGTCGGCGCCTGGCTTCCCGGCCGAACCCAGCGGATGCTGGCGGCCGGCGAGGCGCTCCGCACCGAGCTGCTCGACGCGATGGGCGACGGCGTGCTGATCCTGCCGACCTACCCCGAGCCCGCACCGCACCACGCGGCCCCCCTCCGCAAGCCGCTGCACTGGACCTACACCGCCCTGTTCAACGCGATGAAGCTGCCCGTCACCCAGGTCCCAATGGGCCTGGACACGCGCGGCCTGCCGGTGGGCCTGCAGATCGTCGGACCACCCGGCGCCGACCACCGCACCCTCGCGGTGGGCAAGGCGCTGTCCGACGCCGGCGTGGCCCGCTGGGTCCCGCCCTGGGAGGTCGGCGGCACCGCGGTGTGCTGACGCCTACTCCAGCTCGATCGGCACCGTGTCGGTGGGGTCGTCGTCGTCGACCTCGACCAGGCTGCGCACGCGGCTCATGAACGTGCGCTCGTCCGACCGCACGGTGCCATCGGTCCGCAAGCGCGTGACCTCCATGCTCACGCCCATGTCGGTGAACCCGAGCTCTCGGTACATCTCCAGCGTGTCCCGGACGTTCTGCGGCGCCCGCAGCACCACGTGCGAGAAGCAGCTCTGGTCCACCAGCTTGAGACGCATGTGGGCGAGCAAGCGGGCAAAGCGCGGACGCGAGTGGCCGGGGACCACGCCCAGCTCGGCGAGGTACATCGACTGCCGCGACGGCACGAGGCCGGTGAGCTCCCGCGCCACGTCCGGGGCGACCGGCAGCGGCACCCCGATCGCGAACGCGATCAAGGTCTCCCCGTCCAGGACGAGCAGGACGATCGCGTCGTCGGCCCCGGCGAGCCGATCCCACAGCCGCTCCGCCTCCTCGACGGTGAAGCGCTCCCGGTAGGGGGGCTGGGCGAACACGTCGACGTACGCCGCGGCAAAGCGGCCCCGGAACGCGTCGATCTCGGCAGGAGCCACCACCCGGTGGATCTCCAGGCCGTCCTCCAGGGTGCGGATGTGCATGCCTCCCCCTCGCGTCGCGGTCAGGGCGTGCGGGCGTCCACCACGGTCTCGCCCGCGTACGCCGTCTCATCACCTGCTGCCGACGCCACCATGCCCGCCGTCAGCACCAGCCCGGCAAGGATCAGGAACCCGATCAGCAACGGGCTCGTGGTGACGTGTTCTTCAGGCTGGACCTGCAGCGAGCGAGCCATGGAGGGAGCTCCGGCGGGACGAGGGGTGGGCTGGCGGGGCGGGGTCGAGGGGAGCGCCTGCGGCGCACTCGACAGGGATCGGCGGGAAAGGCGCCGGATCCGCGAACCGGCGCTGGCGCGATGCTATCGCAGGACGATCTGCGCTGCATCCTCGGCGGGCAGCGTGTGCTGCGTGCCGTCGGCGAGGTTGCGCAGCGTGATCACCCCGTCGCGTGCCTCGTCCGGCCCGATGATGGCCACGAACCGGTATCCTCGCGCACCGGCGTGCTTGAACTGCGCCTTGAGCTTGCGGTCGTCGAGGTACAGCTCGGAGCGAACCCCCGCGGCGCGCAAGGCGGTCGCGGCCCGCACCGAGGACGGGCGCGAGGCCTCATCGAACACGGTGACGAGCACGTCGGCGGTGGGCTGCCCGGCGTCGGCCTGACCCAGCTCCTCCAGCACCGTGATCAAGCGCTCCAGCCCGAGGCTGACGCCCACCGCGGGGATCGCCTGCTTGCCGAACATGCCGACGAGGCCGTCGTACCGGCCCCCTCCGGCCACCGAGCCGATCGGCAGATCGTCCAGGCCCGCCTCGTACACGGCGCCCGTGTAGTAGTCGAGGCCGCGCGCCAGGGTGGGATCCACGACGATGCGCGCCTCGGGGACGCCCATGTCGAGCGCGAGCCCGAGCACCTGACGCAGGCTGTCCACGCCCTGCCGACCCTCGTCGTCCAGGTGCGGAGCGAGCGCGTCCAGCGTGGCCTCGTGCCCCCGCTCCAGCTCCAGGATCGACCACAGCCGGCCGATGCCCGCCTCGTCGAGCCCCACGCCCCGCAGCTCCTCGGTGACGCCCTCGCGGCCCACCTTGTCGAGCTTGTCGATCGCGATCAGCACCCCGATCTCTCGATCCGGGCCCGCACCGGCGGCGCGCGCCATCGCCCGCAGGATGCGGCGATCGTTGAGCCGCAGCGTGAACGCGTCGAACCCCAGCGCCGACAGGCCGTCGGCCGCGACCGCCAGACACTCCGCATCGGCCATCGGCGAGGTCGTGCCCGCGATGTCCGCGTCACACTGGAAGAACTCGCGGAAGCGTCCCCGCTGGGGGCGATCCGCTCGCCACACCGGCGCGATCTGGAAGCGCTTGAACGGCGTGCGCACGCCGGGGTTCATCGCGAGGACCCGGGCGAGCGGCACCGTGAGGTCGTAGCGGAGCGCCATGTCGCACTCGCCGACCTCCGAGCCCTTGCCGCGCTTGAGGATGCGAAACAGCAGCTTGTCGCCCTCGTCGCCGTACTTGCCCGTGAGCGTCTCGATGCGCTCGATCGCGGGCGTGCCCAGCGGCTCGAACCCGTAGCGCTCGAACACCTCGGTGAGCGTGGCGATCACCGCGCGTCGGTGCCGCATGGTCTCGGGCAGGAAGTCCCGTGCGCCCCTGGCCAGGTTGACCGCCATGCCGCCTCCTCGAATGGGCCGCCGCCGTAACCCGCTGCTGCCGTGCTACCCGTCGGACGATTGCATCGTGGAGCGTCCGTGCGTGCCGTCGTCCAGCGTGTCTCCCAGGCCGCCGTGCGCGTCGACGGCGCCGTGACCGGCGAGATCGGCGCGGGCTTGCTCGTCCTGCTCGGGATCGCCCCCACCGACGGCGCGGACGAGGTGGCGTGGCTCGCCCGCAAGCTGGTCGGCCTGCGGATCTTCGAGCGCGACGGCCGGCTGGACGCCGACGTCACGGAGGTCGGCGGGTCGATCCTGTGCGTCAGCCAGTTCACCCTGTACGGCGACTGCCGGAAGGGCCGGCGCCCCAGCTTCGTCGGCGCCGCCAGGCCCGAGCACGCCAAGCCCCTGTACGACGCCTTCTGCGACGCCGTCACCGCGCTGGACGTCCCCGTCGCCCGCGGCGTGTTCGGCGCCCACATGGACGTGTCGCTGGTCAACGACGGCCCGGTCACCCTGGTGATCGACACGCCCTGACCCGGCTCAGGGCCCCACCAGCCATCGATCGAAGAAGGACTCCGGCACCCCCACGCGGTCCGGTGAGCCGTCCGGTCGCCGCACGACCCGCCCCACACCACCCGCCGGGGCTACAGCCCGTCGACCAGCCGGCCCTGCAAGCGCTTGAGCTCCACCTCGGCCACCCGAAAGTCCGTGCGGGCGCGCACGGCCTCGGCCGCGGTGCGCTCCACCTGCTCCCGGGCCTCGAGGACGTCCTGGAGCAAGGCGCGGCCCGCGTCGTAGCGCGCTTGCTCCGCGGACAGCGTCTCCTCGCTCAGGCGCAGGTTGGCGTCGGCCAGCTCGACCTGGGTGCGGGCAGTCCGCAGCGTCCGGACCTGGGCAGCGACCGAGACGGAGACCTGGTCCACCACGCGCTGGGCCGACACCTCCGCACGCTCGAGCTCGGCCGCGGCACGGCGCTTGTCGCCCGTGGCAGCCCGATTGCCGAGGGGCACGTTGAGCGTGCCCCGTACCCCGACCGACGGCAGCATCGTCTCCAGCCACACGAAGCTGTCGGCCCACGAGGTGTCGTCGAAGCCCTGGAGGCTGCCGTTGAGGCTGGCGGTGAGCTGGGGAAGCATCGCGTGCTTGGCGTCGGCGAGCGCGGAGCGCGCTTGATCCACCTGGGCGAGCGCCACCAGCACGTCGAGCGATCCCGTCCGGGCCTCGGCCGTGGCCTGCGCCAGGTCCAGCGCCACCGCGGGCACGTCACCCGGGACACTCGAGGGATCGACCTCCTGTCCCGGGGGGCGCCCGAGGGTCACCAACAGGTCGTCCCGCGCCCGCGCCGCCTCGTTCTCCGCCGTGATCGCCTCGACGGTGGCCTGCACCAGTGCCGCCTGGAGGCGGGTGCGCTCGACCGGGGCCGCCCGTCCGGCGTCCACGCGCGCCTGCCCCACGCGCAGCGCCTCCTCCGCGGTCGCGACCCCTTGCCGCTCGATGCGCGCGACCTGATCCCGGTACACCCAGGTCCAGTACAGCCGGCTCGTGTCGGCGATGGCCTGCTGGCGCGCCTGGTCGAGCTGCAGGGCCGACAGGGTCCGCGCCTCCTTGGCCTGCCGCACCTGGGCCAGCCCGGACTTGAGCCGGATCCCCTTGAGCAGCTCCTGGCTCAGCGAGAAGCTGAACGAGGGCTGGAAGGTCTTCTGCTCCTGGTCGCTTCCGAACAGCTGGTCCAGGACGCTGTTGTCCTCACCGTCCAGCGACACGGTCGCCGTGGACTGGCGCATGCGCATGTCGAACGTGGCCGAGGTCCCGGTTGGCGCCATCCCCGACAGGGTCATCCCCGCGTCCCACCCATCGGAGGTGATGCGGAACGGGTCGGGGAACTGCCCAAAGCGCTGACGGCTCAGCGAGCGGTTCCAGCCACCGTCCACGCTGAGCTGGGGGTCAAAGCCGCCGTGCGCCAGGATCACGCCCGCGTCCGACGCCTCCAGGGTGCGCACCGCCTCCTGCACGGCCGGGGCACGCTCGATCGCCTCCCGAACCGCCTGGTCCAGCGACAGCGTCTCCGCCCCCGACGCGCCGGCCACCAGCGCGACGATCCATCCCAGCCCACTCATGTCACCGCTCCTTGCGTGTCCGGCCCTTCCGACGTTCCGGTGGCGTGACGCCACACCGCCCCGGCCCACGCCCGCAGATCGTCGATCCACACGTAGAACAGCGGCACGTACACCAGGGTGAGCACCGTGGCCGCCGCGAGCCCACCGATCACGGTGCGGCCCATCGGCGCGTAGGGCAGGCCCGCGAAGTTGGACTCGCCCAGGGCCATCGGGACCAGGCCGACGATCGTCGTGACCGCCGTCATCAGGATCGGCCGCAGCCGCCGTCCGCACGCCTCGGCGATCGCCGCCATCCGCTCCACGCCCTCGGCGCGAAGCTGCACGATCCGATCGACCAGGACGATGCCGTTGTTGACCACCACCCCGACCAGCACCACCAGGCCGATGCCCGCCATCGTGTCCATGTTGGAGCCGGTCAGGTACAACCCCCAGAACGCCCCCATCAGCGCCAGCGGGATCGTGATCAGGATCGACAGCGGCAACGCCCAGCTCTCGAACAAGATCCCCATCAGCAGGAACACGAACACCACGCTCATCCCGAGGGCGAACAGCAGCGCGCTGTTCTCCGCGTTCTGCGAGGCCTCGAACCCCGACGCGTCCCAGCTGACCCCACGGGGGAGCGCCATCGCGTCGAGGGTGGCGCGGATCTGCGGCAAGGCGGACTGCCGGTCCACGTCGTCGGCGAGGTCGACGGTGATGCCCACGCTGGTGCGGCGGTTGCGGCGGCGGATGCGGTCGGGCCCCCGACCCCGCGACACCGACGTGAAGGCACGCACCGGCACGAGGCTGGTGGTGGCCGGCGA
Source organism: bacterium (assembly GCA_030424555.1). Taxonomy (GTDB): domain Bacteria; phylum Myxococcota_A; class UBA796; order UBA796; genus JAUHWK01. Next base: position 22,874 of record JAUHWK010000005.1, read on the forward strand.
GAACACCGGGAAGTCCAGCATCGTCGCGATGTCCTGGCGGTCCTCCAGCTCCAGGCGCGTCTCGACGTCCACGTCGGCCCCGCGCACGCGGATGGGGTCGAGCACCTGCCCACGCATCGCGAACGCGACCGTGCCACCGAGGGTCTGGGCCGACACCCCGTACCGGGTGAGGGCGTCGCGGTCGGGGAGCAGCTTGAGCTCGTCGGCCCCGCTCTCGGCGTCCTCACGCGCCGCCCCGAGCACGCCCGGGATCTGCCGCAAGCGGCCCAGCGCGTCCTCGGTGATCGCGTGCAGCTGGTCGAGGTCCTCCCCATACAGCGACAGCTCCAAGGACCGATCTTCGCTGCTGCCCCCGTCCCAGCCGATGCGCGGGTTGGTGCCGGGCAGCTCGGTGGGCAGGGCCTTGCGGGCACGCTCGATCACCTCGCGCCGCGGCGGGCCGTCGTCGCGCAGGTACACGAACAGGCGTCCGCTGGTGTCCTCCGCATCCAGATCGGACCGGTACACCTTCACGCCCCAGTCCTCCCGGTGGGCCTCCACGAGGTCCTCGAAGGCGCGGACGATCGCGTCGCGCTCGGCGTAGGAGCTGTCGCGCGGGACGTCGAACCGGATCGCGAAGTCGTTGAGGCCGCCGCCGTCGCCCGGCGTGCAGCGCACCCCCGGGGCCGCGACCAGCCCGGTGAGCAACAGGGCCGCCACGAGCGAGGCCATGCTGTCGAACCGGTGGGCCAGGGCCCAGCGCAGGGTGCGGTCGTACAGGCGCTCAAACGCCTGGAGCCACCGCGGCTCGTCCGGGATCTCCGCGTCGCCCATCGCGCGGGTCGCCAGCGGTGCGACGCCGAGCGCCACCACCAGCGAGGCCCCCAGCGCCAGGATCACCGGCATGCCCAGCACCCGGAGGAAGAACGCCGCGTCCGCGTCCTCCGTCATCAGCATCACGGGCAGGAACACCACCATGGTGGTGGCGGTGGACGCCAGGATCGCGAGCCCCACCTCGCTCGCCCCGAACAGCGCCGCGTCCCGGCGCGGCATGCCCTCCGCCCGACGCCGGAAGATCGACTCCACCACCACGATCGCGTTGTCGACCACCATCCCGACCGCGAGCAGCAGCCCCATCATCGCGATCAGGTTGAGCGACTCCCCCATCATGTACAGGGCCCCGATGGTCACGAGCAGGCTGGCTGGGATCGCGGTCGACACCAGCAAGGTCATCCGGATCTCGCGCAGGAACAGCCAAAGGATCAGCACGCTGAGCAGGCCCCCGGTGAGCGCCGTGTTCTGCAGGGTGTCGACACTCTGGGCGATCAGCTTTCCCTGGTCGAAGAACACGACCACGTCGACGTCCTTGGCCCGGGGATCGTCCTTGAGCGCCTCGATCGCGGCATGGACCGCCTGGGTGGTGGCGGCGGTGTTGGCACTCGACTCCTTGCGGACGACGAGCACACCGCCCTCGCGGCCCTCGATGCGGTTGATGTCGGCCCCCGCGACCCCGCGCAGCGACACGTCCGCGAAGTCCCGCAGGACCAATCCATCCTCGCGGAGCGGGTAGCGCTCCAGCGTCTCCAGCCCCTCGATGCGGGCCAGCGAGCGCACGAGGCGCACCTGACCGCGATCCTCGATGCGCCCCCCGGCGAGCTGGAAGTTGTCGTTGCCCAGCTGCCGCTGGGCGTCGCCGAGGTCGACCCCATGGCTGACGATGCGCTCCCGGTCGTACTCGACGAACACGCGCTGGCTGGGGACCCCCCACACGTCGACGGACGCGACGCCGGGCACCCGATCGACTGCCGGCTGGATCACCTCGTGGACCAGGCTGTACGGGTCGTCCAGATCTTCGGGCCACGTCATCCCCATCCACAGGATGGGTTGATCGGACGGGTTGAACCGGAAGATCCAGTATCGATCCACGTCGTCGGGCAGCTCGGGCATCGCCCGCTCCATCCGATCGACCACGTCGTTGTACACCGTGTCCATCGACGCGCCTGGATGGAACTCCAGGTTGAAGCTCGCCGAGCCGTTGCTCGCGTGACTGGTCACCAGCGACAGGTCCTGCAGCGTGCTGAGCTCGGTCTCGATCGGACGGACGATGTTGGCGTCGACCTCCCGTGGGCTCGCGTTCTGGTAGGCGACGCGCACCCACAGAAAGCGCGGGTCCATCCCGTCCGGCAGCATCTGCAAGGGGATGCGCACATAGGCGAGCATCCCGACCACCAGCGCGGCGGTCATCACCATCACGATGGTGACCGGACGGTCCAGCACCCACCGGGCGAGGAGGGTCCTCACGCCGGCCCCAGCACGACGACGTCCGGATCGTCGGACGCGGAGGACGGCGGCACCGGGCCCGCCCGATCCCGCGACACCATCGCGTACGCCGCGGGGATCACGCCGAGGGTCAACAGCGTGGACATCGACAGGCCGAACACGACCGTGACCGCCAGCGGCTGCTGGATCTCCGCACCCGCACCCGCGCCCCCGAGGAGCGGCACCAAGCCGAGGACGGTGGTGGTGGTGGTGATGAGGATCGGCCGCAGGCGGATCCGGGCCGCCTCCGCGATCGCCTCCTTGGACCCCAGGCCGTCCGCGCGCAGGCGGTTGATCGCATCGACGAGCACGATGGCGTTGTTGACCACGACCCCGGCCAGGACGATCATCCCGAGGCCCGCGACGACGCTCAGCGGCGTGACCGTGATCCCCAGCCCCAGCACCACGCCCACGGCGGCCAGCGGGACCGTGAACAGGATCAGCAGCGGGTGGAGCAAGTGCTCGAACGTGCTCGCCATGATCACGTACACGAGGAACACCGCGAGCCCGAGCGCGAGCACCATCGCCTGCACCGCCCCGCCCAGCTCCCGCGCCTGCCCGCCCATCGACCAGCGCATGCCCGCATCGAGGGGGAACGAGGCCATCACGGCTTCGATGCGCTCCACCGCGCCCGCCAGGTCGAAGCCCGGCACGTTCGCGGACAGGACGACCGCACGCTGCTGGTCCACCCGCCGGATCTCGCTGGGACCGATCCCCTCGTCGAGATCCGCGACCGCCCGCAGCGGGATCGGCGGGACCACCGACGGGTTGACGTTGATCTCGCCCAGGTGCTCCCGGCTGGCGCGCTCCTGCTCGACCAGCTGCACCCGGACCGGCACCCGTTGCTCACCCCGAGACAGCTCGGTGGCCTCGGTGCCCTGGATGCGATCGCGCACCCGCTCCGCGACCGTGCGGGTGTCGAGCCCGTGCCGCGCGAGGCGGAGGCGGTCGTAGCGGATGCGAATCTCGGGGTTGCCCGGACGCAGGCTGCTGCGGACGTCGGTGAGGCCTGCCGTGCGCTGCAGGAGCGGGACCAGCTCGTCGCCGGTGGCCTGCAGCCGCTCCAGCTCGTCGCCGGTGATGATCACCTCCAGCGGCGCATCCATCGCGAACAGGCTGGGACGACCGAACGCCAGGGTGGCGGGCGTGGCCTCGGTGAGCGTGGCCCGAAGCTCGGACATCACCCGATCCTCGCGCCGCGCGACGTCGCCGCCCTCCAGCAGCTCCACGCGGATGCGCGCGGTGTGCTCCCCCTCGTCCGGGCGGGCATCGGCCCGGCCATCGGTGCCGATCGTGGCGTACACGGTGCGCACCTCGGGGTGGTCCCGCACCACCGACTCGATGCGTCCGACCTCCCGCACCGTGGCCCGAAGCGGCGTGCCCACCGGCAGCGCCACGTCCAGCAGGAAGCGACCCTGGTGGACCTCGGGCACGACCTCCGCCCCCAGCCGGCCCCCGCCCCACACCGCGAGGCCTGCCGCGAGCACCGCAGCGGTCAACACGAGGCCCGGGTGGCGTAGGATGCCGCCGAGCACGCGATCGTAGCGGAGCGCGAGCGCGTCGTACCCGCGGCGAAAGCGGTCGGCGACGGCGAGCATCAGGGCGGCCACCGGACCGACGACCTTGCCCGACATCCACACCGCCCACCACGCGACGTGGGCCACGACAAAGGCCACCAGGGCGGCGCCTCCCGCCACCAGGACCCGTCCGATCCACCGGACGAAGGCCCACGGCAGCAAGGCCTTGCGCCACCCGGTCGCCTGGCGCGCCGCCGCCCACTCCGCCTGGGCGGGCGCCACGGCCCCCCCCAGATCCAGCACGGCGACCTCGCCCACGGCGGTGTCGTCCACCGCATCGGAGAGCCCCCCCAGCGCCGCGAGGACGGGCACCAGCAACAGCGCCACCGCCAGGCTCGCCAACAGGCTGCCCACGACCGCCATCGCCAGGTCCCCGAACAGCTCCCCGCCGATGCCCTCGACGAACGCGATCGGCGCGAACACGGCGACGGTGGTGAGGGTGGACGCGAACACCGCCCCCGCGACCTCCTCTGTGCCGAGCACGGCCGCCAGTCCCCGGGGGCGTCCTTCGTCGACGTGGCGCTGGATCGCCTCGAGGACGACCACCGCGTTGTCCACCAGCATCCCGACGCCCAGGGCCAGTCCCCCGAGGCTCATCAGGTTCAGGCTGACGTCCCACAGGTACAAGGGCGCAAACCCGCACACGACCGAGACGGGGATGGCCAGCCCGATGATCGCCGTGGCGCGAAAGTCCCGCAGGAACAGGAACAGCACCGCCACCGCCAGCAGCCCGCCCCCCAGCACGGCGCTGCGCAGGTTGGCGATCGCCAGCTCGATGAACGCCGCCTGGTCGTCGAGCAGCACGAGCCGGACGCCCTCGGGGAGCTGGTCCTTCAGGCCCTTGCTGGACGCGAGCAGCTCCTCCATCTGCTTGCGCATCGGGCCCCGCGGCATGTCCTTGAGGTCGTCCTCGGTGAAGCCAGGGTCCGCGCCCTCCAGCGAGCTCTTGACCCGATCCGCGACCTCGACGACGTTGGCGTCCGCCTCCCGGTACAGCTCCAGCTCGACCGCTTCCGCCCCGTCCAGGTGGCTGACGACATCCCGCTCGGCGTGGGTCTCCACCAGCGTGGCCACATCGGTCAGCGGGACGAGGACCCCATCGGAGCGCCGGATCTGAAGCGCCCGCAAGGCCTCGGTGTTCTCGAACGTCGCCAGGGTCCGGATCAGGTACTCGGTGTCGCCCTCGTACACGCTGCCACCGGCGAGATCGACGTTCTCCGCCGACAGCGCCTGGGCCACCTGCTCTGCCGACAGCTGGCGCGCGGCCAGCCGATCCTGGTGGACCGCCACCCGGAGCTCCCGCTCCAGGCCACCCCGCACGCGCACCGCCGCGACGCCGTCCATGCCCTCGAGGACCCGGCGCAGCTCGTCGTCGGCGAGCTCGCGCAGCATCAGCAGCGCCCGCTCGGGCTCCAGCGTCAGCACCTCGGGGTCGTACGACAGCGCCAGCCGCAGGAACGGCTCCATCGACGGGTCGTACCGGAGGATCAAGGGCCGATCGACGTCGTCGGGCAGGAAGGTGGTCTGCAGCGCCTCCCGCACGCTCTGGCTCGCCGCCGGCAGGTCCGCGTCCCAGGTGAACCCCAGCACCACGTCGCTGC
>JAUHWK010000282.1 GCA_030424555.1 bacterium
CGAGGACGACCCCACGGCCTGCATGCGGGATGGTGACGGAGACGCGCGGGGGGACCCAACGGCGCCCCCAGGCGGGACGCCCGGCACGGACTGCGACGACGCGGATGCCGACAACTGGTCGAGTTGCGACGCCTGCGGCGATGGAGACACCGACGGATGGTTCAGTGGGTGCGACCGCTACGCCGTACGCCAGGGTCCGGACTGCGATGATGGCGATGGCGACAACTGGGTCGGGTGCGCTGCATGCACGGATGAGGACAGCGATGGTCGGTTCGCGGAGTGTGACCGGTACGTCGACCGTTCGGGTCCGGACTGTGATGATGGCGATCTGGACAACTGGGTGTCGTGCGGGTCGTGCGCAGACATCGATGGAGACGGGCGGTACGTCGGGTGCGACCGCTACACCATCCGCACCGGGCCAGACTGCAATGATGGTGATGGCGACAACTGGTCCGCCTGCTCGACGTGCGTCGATGGCGACGCCGATGGATCGTTCACCGGCTGTGATCGCTACCTGAGCCGATCTGGTCCAGACTGCGACGATGGAGCGGAAGACACCTTTCCAGGCGCCGCCTTCAACGACAACTCAGCGGCGTGCATGCGCGACAAAGACTTCGACGGCTATGGCGATCCTGTGGCGCCCGTAGGCGGCCAAGGGGGCAGCGACTGCGACGACTCGGATGGCGACAACTGGTCTTCTTGCGCCACGTGCGTCGATGACGACAACGACGGCTTCTGGGCCGGGTGTGACGCATTCACAGTACGCGATGGGCCCGATTGCGACGACGACGCCGACTGGGTGTTCCCTGGCGCCGCGCCCAAGGATGACCCCGAAGCCTGCATGGCCGACTTCGACGGGGACGACTTCGGGGACGACAGCCCGACCGCCATCGTGCAAGGCACCGACTGCGACGATCGAGACGAGACGGTGTTTCCCGGCGCGATGGAGCTCGAGGGCGACAGCGTGGACAGCAACTGCGACGGCCTCTTGGAACCGGACGACAGCGAGCCTCCGGTCGTCGATGTGGACCTGTTGCCGCAAGACCCCGACAGCCAGGACACACTGGAGGCGGAGGTCGCCGCCTTCGACCCGGATACGCCCACCGACAACCTGACCATTTTCTATCGATGGTTTACCGGTCCATCCTCCGACGAGTCCACGTGGACGGTCCTTGACGGCGAGACCGCGCAGACCCTCGCGACGGCACCCTACGCGGGCGCGTGGGTGGGGGTCGAGGTCGTTGCATTCGATGGCACCAACAGCAGCCAGCCGGCCACGGACGCCGTGTTCGTCAGGACCTCCCGCCCGCAGTTGACCTCCTGCAGCATCACGCCGGCGGCACCGACCACGTCGGATGCGATGACGGCGACCTTCGGTGGCCTCACAGACGTCGACTCCAGCGAGGACGACGTCGGTGTGAGGGTGGAGTGGTGGTTGTTCGAGTTCGGCACGCTGAACGAGGTCCGAGACCCTCGGGGAGATCAGGACAACGCGTTCGGCCTGGGAGGCACGGCGTGGGGCGACACCCGCCCCTCCTGCAACGACGCCAACTTCCCGTCATTCGACCCACTATCCGTCTACAACTGCATGGTCGGTTCGCTTGTCTTCGCTCGTTGCATACCGTTCGACGAAGAAGGCGATGGGCCGGCAGTGCGAAGCGAATTGGTGGACATCGTCGCCGGCCCGTAGGCAACGTGGAAGCCGCGCCACGGCAGCGACCACCCCTACGGCCCGGACCGCCCGGGAGACGGCCAATCCCGGCGAACCACGGGGACGCTACCGCAGCACCCTCAGCTCCGCGCAACGGTTGTGTGGACCGCCGCGAGTTTGGAGACGTACAGCGTGTCGTCGTCCGCACTGACGTTGAAGAACAGCCCGAGGCCGTCGCCAAGCGGCGCGTTCGCCTGAATCTGGCCGTAGGGCGTGCCCGGGTCCGCGTCGTCCAACCAGGTGACGGATCAGCACGCCCGGCTCGCCCAGCCTGCCCTGCGTCACGTAGCGATCGACAGGCGCTCGGCGATGAAACCCGCTCATCCGGCGGTCTTGCTGGCGGCGAGCGACCGTTCGGCGGCGGGCAGGTGACGGTGCTGAGGGGCGGATGGGACGCTTGGCTCCGTGCGTGGCTGATGGATCACGATGCCAACACCCACTCCGCACAATCCGGAGCCCTGCGGAGGGCCGACGACGGAGGGACCGAGAGGCGCGCAGGATGCGGACGTCAGGGCAAGGAAGGCCGACGAAGGCCAATACCAACCTCGCATGATCCGGAGCCCCGCGGAGGGGTGAGGGCCTCCGAGGCGAGCATGTCGCCGGGATCGGCGTGCGTGGCAAGCCGGAGGAAGGAGGCCGTCCAACGCAACACCCACTCCGCACGATCCGGAGCCCTCAGAGCATGTTCAGTTCCAGCTTGGCTTCATCCGACATCAGGTCCGGCGTCCAGGGCGGCTCGAACACCACATCCACGTCGGCGCGGATCACGCCGGGGACCGCCATCACCTTCTCGTGGACCTCGGCGGGGAGATCCTGTGCCGCCGGGCAGTTGGGGCTGGTGAGGGTCATCTGCACGCCGACGGTGTCGTCCTCGCGCACGTCGACCCGGTAGATCAGCCCCAGCTCGTAGATGTCGACGGGGATCTCGGGGTCGAAGATCGTGTGCAGCGCATCCAGGATCTGGTCGTAGCGCTCCCCCCCGACCTCGGCGTCCGCCTCGGCCTGCTCCTGCACCCGCGCCGCGATCGCCGGCCCCATGTCGCCGGACAGGCCGGCCATCAGGTCCATCGAGGGATCGTACCCGCCCGACAGGGGGGCGCTCGGCGTGGGGTAGGCCGCGGACGGTGGCTCGGCGGGCTCCGACGGCGACGCGGACGGTGGCTCCGGCACGGTCCCCGCGTCGGCACCTGGCGAAGAGACGGTGGAGGCCGCCCCCAGATCGGACGCACCGCCCGCATCGAGCACGACCTCCTCGTCCTCAGGACGCAGCTGGTTCGCGAGGGCCCGAAGCCCCGCTGCCGCAGCCCGGCCCAGCTCTCGGCGGACCATTCGTCGGATCCCGAACGGCGTCATCCCACGCTCCTCAGAACAACGCGATGACGCGTTCGAGGCCGTCGATCAGACGATCGACTTCCTCTGGGGTGTTGTACATCGCAAAGCTGGCACGCGCGGTCGCGCTGAGGCCGAAGTGGTCCATCACCGGCTGGGCGCAGTGGTGGCCGGTGCGCACGGCGATGCCCTTGGTGTCGAGCAGCATCCCGATGTCGGTGGGGTGAGCCCCTTCGACGGTGAAGCTGAACACGCCGACCTTGTCGGCCGCGGTGCCGATCGGGATCACGCGATCGATCGCCTCCAGCCTCGGCCGGGCCGCGTTCCACAGGGCCGCCTCGGTGGCCGCCACGCGGTCCATCCCGAGGTCCATCAGCCAGGTCAGCGCAGCCCCCAGCCCGATCACGCCCGCGATGTGGGGGGTGCCCGCCTCGAACCGAAGCGGTGCGGGCTGGTACGTGCTGTGGGTGAGCGTGACGTGCTCGATCATGTCGCCGCCCGAGCGGTACGGCGGCATGGACTCCAGGACCTCGGCCCGTCCCCACAGGATGCCGACGCCGGTGGGACCGAACACCTTGTGGCCGCTGAACACGTAGACATCGCAGCCGAGCGCCTGGACATCGACCGGCTGGTGCGGCGTGGCCTGGGCGCCGTCGATCACCACCAACGCCCCGACGCTTCGACCCAGCGCCACCAACGCCTCGACCGGGTTGATCGTCCCCAGTGCGTTGGAGATGTGGACGAAGCTGAGCACGCGGATGCGCTCGCCGAGCGTGGCGAACAGGGCGCGCGCGGCGTCCATGTCGAGCTCGCCCGAAGGGGTGATCCCGATCGCCCGGACCTCCGCGCCCGTCTCCTCGGCGATGCGCTGCCAGGGCACCAGGTTGGCGTGGTGCTCCATCTCGGTGACGACGATGACGTCGCCGGGCTCCAGGTGGGCGCCGCCCCACGAGGCCGCCACCAGGTTGAGGCCATCGGTGGTGCCCGCGGTGTACACGATCTCCTCGGGCAACGACGCATTGAGGAAACGCGCCGCGGTCTGGCGCACGCCGTCGTACGCCGCCGTGGCACGCTGGCTCAGCTCGTGGACGCCCCGGTGGACGTTGGCCCGATCATGCGTGTGAAAGTGGACGATCGCGTCGATCACCGTCTGCGGGACCTGCCCGGTGGCGGCGTTGTCGAGGTACACGAGCGGGTGGCCGTGGACCTGCTGGTGCAGCCCAGGGAACTGGGCCCGCAGCGCTGCGACGTCGAGCACCTCAGCCTGTGTGGGCGAGACCAGCGCACTCACGAGACCTCCCCATCCCGCGTGTCGAGCACCGCCGACAGCCGGTCTTCGACGCTCGCCGACAGCCAGCCCCGGATGGACGGGTCGCGGACGGCCTGGATTCGATCGGCCACGAAGGCTTCCGTGAGCATCCGACGCCCCTGGGCGGCAGGGACCCCGCGCGTGCGCAGGTAGGTCAGCGCGGACTCGTCGAGCCGGCCCACCGTGGCCCCGTGCGCGCAGGCCACATCGTCCGCGTAGATCTCGAGCCGCGGCTTGGCGTCGGCCTCGGCGCGCTCCGACAGCAGCAGGTTGCGGCTGTCCTGGCGGGCGTCCGTCTTCTGGGCGCCCTCCCGCACGATCACCGTGCCGTCGAACACCGTGCGCGCGCGCCCACCGGCCACCGCCTTGCTCCGCATCCGGCTGGTGCCGTGCGGGGCAGCGTGGGTGAACACGTTGTGCTGGTCGACGTGGTCGCGGCCGGCGAGGGTGACGACCGCATCGAGCTCGGCGAGGGCGCCGGGGTCCGCCAAGGTGACGTGGTGCTCCGCGCGCACGAGCTGCCCGCCGGTCCACGCCGCCGTGCAGCGCCAGACCGCGTCCCGGCCGATCCGTGCCCACACCGCCCGCAGCAGGCGGCCCTCGGCGGTGCCGGGGGCGTCGACGACGTGGTCGAGGGTCGCCCCGTCCCCCACGTCGATCTCGACGCCGGCGACCGTGGTGGTGCCTTGGTCGCGGGCGGTGTCGAGCCAGGACTCGACCACGGTGGCCGACGCGCTCCGCCCGAGGACGATCACGTGGCGCAGGCTCGCGGTGGCCTCGCCGGCCGTGACGTGGAGCAGGTGGATCGGCCCCGGCAGCGACACCCCGGCGGGCACATCGATCCGGAGGCCGTCCTGGACCCACGCCGTGTTGAACGCCGCGAGGGCGTCGTCGTGCCACGGGGCGAGGTCCCCAAACCGAGACGACGGATCCACCGACAGGGCGGCATGGTCGGGACGCCGCGAGCGGGCCTCGTCGAGCCGGCCGTCGACGAACACGAGCTCCGCCCAGGCGTCCGGCAACCGCCGTGCGTCCACCAAGGCATCCAGGC
>JAUHWK010000283.1 GCA_030424555.1 bacterium
CGTCGGTGTCGGCGTCGAACGGATCGGTGTTGAGGGTGCGCTCCTCGTCGTCGAGCAGGCCGTCTTTGTCCGAGTCGTCGGGATCCGCGACCGCATCGGCGCCCGAGCAGTCCTGGTCGATGCCATCCTCCGGCATGTCGAACGCGCCGGGGTGAATGTCGGCGTTGGTGTCGTCGCAGTCGGTGCCGCCCGGGACGACCTCGGCGTCGTAGGTGTCGCCGTCGACGTCGGTGAGGTCGCTGCCGTCGCAGTCGTCGTCGACGCCGTCGTACGGGGTCTCGGTGGCACCGAAGTAGATGTCCGGATCGTCGTCGTCGCAGTCGTCGCCGTCGAAGTCGGGGTTCTTGGCGCCGTCTTCGTCGCGGTCGGCGCTACGGCACAGGTCGGCCTGGTTGGCCGTGGCCCCGGCCAACGCGCTGCTGCTGGAGGCCCAGGTGAGGGTGAACCCGGCGTCGAGCTCGCCCTGCTCGTACAGGACGTTGGCGGTGTGACGCCACAGGATCAGCTGGTCGGCCGCGGTGCCGCCGTTGGGGTCGGTGGGGGCGGGCGCACCGGCCGCGAGGTTGGCGCCGGGGAACCCGAGGTCACGAAATCCGAGGGTGGTTCCCGTGGCGCCGCACCGGCCCAGGGCAATCGCCACGCCGGTCTGGCTGCCGAGGGCGGTGGCGAATCCGTTCGCGACGTCATTGACCGTGTTGGGCGTGTTGCCGGTGCAGTCGCTGGGATCGGTGGTGTTGGGGACGCAGTCGTGGTCGGGGTCGATCCCGCGCTGGATCAGGACGTCGTCTAGCGACTGGCCGTTGTCGTTGGCGAGCGTGAAGTGGACGTAGACCGACTGGCCATCGCGGGCCCACTGCTCGTACCGACGCAGCTCGACGCCGATCCCGGCATCCCACACGGTGCGGGTGAGGAAGTCGCCGCCGGCCGGGGTGAGGTCGTCGAATGCGGTGATCGACAGGGGGCTGGTGGCGCCGGACACCGGGACATTGGCGCTGCCGTGGCTGTTGACGCCCCATCGCTCCGTGGTGCTGCCGAGCGTGTACTGCAGGCCGATGCCGTCGCCGATCTCGCCGGGGGCGATCACATCGAGCGGCGTGCCTGCGCGATCGATGATCCAGCCGGCACCGTCTCCGGCGTTGGCGGCCCGATCGAACCACAGCGCGGTCTTGGCGTCGTAGTGCAGGGCCATGGTGCTGCCCTGAAGGGTGGGACCCGCCCAGGCGGTGCCCATCGGGACCAGCATGGCGGCCAGGGCCACCCTCGACAAGCGGTGCATCGTGCCCTCCTCACGGACGCTTCGAAGCAAACAAGCCCGCCTAGCATGCCACGGATGGACGGGCGATCGCAGGGGTCGGGGGCGCGGCTTCCCCCCGGGCGTGGGTCAGGTGGGGTCGAACGCCCCGGACTTCAGGTCGGTCCAGTAGCGGTCCAGGCGCTCCTTGACCGTGCCAGCCAGGAAATACATGCCCAAGATGTTGGGGAAGGCCATGCCCAGGATCATCAGGTCGGAGAACGTGACGACGTTGTCGACGCTGAGGGCGGGGCCGGCGGCGACCACCACGCAGAATAGGATGCGGTAGGGGAGCACGGCGCCATTGCCGAACAGGTACTGCACGCAGCGGTCGCCGTAGTACGACCACGAGATCATCGTGCTGAACGCGAACATCAGCACGGCCGCCGCGAGCACGGTGGGGAACCAGGGCAGCACGCTAGCGAACGCCTGGCTGGTGAGGACCACGCCGTCGGCCTCGCCCGATTGGTAGGCTCCGGTGAGCACCACGACGAGCGCGGTCATGGTGCACACGACGATGGTGTCGATGAAGGGCTCGAGCAGGGCCACCACGCCCTCGCGCACCGGCTCCTTGGTGGTGGCGGCGCTGTGGGCGATCGACGCGGACCCGATGCCGGCCTCGTTGGAGAAGGCCGCACGCTGGAACCCGGTGACGAGCACGCCGAGGAAGCCGCCGTACCCGGCCTCGGGCGTGAAGGCGCCGGCCACGATGGACCCCAGGGCCGCGGGGACGTCGGCGGCGTGGGCGAGGATGACGACGACGGCTGCGAGGACGTAGATCGCGACCATGAACGGCACGATCAAGCTGGCGGCGGCGCCGATGCGCTTGATGCCGCCCAGGATCACCAGCGCGACGCCCGCGGCCAGCAGGATGCCGTACAGGGAGGGGTAGGTCTGGAACGCGGGGACCTGCTGCGCGATGGCGTTGTACGACTGGTTGGACTGGAACAGGTTGCCGCCGCCGAGGCTTCCGCCCAGGCACATCAACGCGAACGCGACCGCCAGCACCCGTCCGAGGGGACCCTGGCCCTTCTCGGACAGGCCCTTGGTCAGGTAGTACATCGGCCCGCCGCGCACCTCACCGGAGGGATCGACCTCGCGGTGCATCTGGGCGAGGGTGACCTCGACGAACTTCGAGGACATGCCCAGGAAGCCCGCGACCCACAGCCAGAAGATGGCGCCAGGACCGCCCGCGGAGATGGCGAGGGCCACACCGGCGATGTTGCCCAGGCCGACGGTGGCCGACAGCGCCGAAGACAGCGCCTGGAAGTGGCTGATCTCGCCCTCGGCGTCAGGGTGATCGTAGGTGCCCCGCACGACGTGCAGCGCATGGCCAAAGCCCCACAGGTTCACGAACTGCATCCGCACGGTGAACACGATCGCGCCGACCACGAGCCAGGCCACGACGACCGGGAGCTGCACGCCCTCTCCGACGCCGTCCCAGAACGCGAGGTCGAAGAACAGGACCGAGGCGAGGGGGTTGACGACCAATGCGCCGAACTGCGCGTCGATCCACTGCAGCCAGCCTGGTGCTGGTGCCTCGTCTTGGGCGTGGGCTGGCAAGGCCACCAGCAGCATGGTGGCCCATCCGAACACGCGCATCCCCGTCGTCATGCATCCTCCCCGGGACCGGGCGGTGGGGGGCCCCAGGGGCCGACACCCGATCGACACCCGCTCCTAGCAGGATGAGCGCTGAGCGCACGATCGCAGGCGGTCAGCGCCCGGATCCGTCGAACCCCACCCGCTTGAGGCCCTTGGCGGTCTTGGTCCAGTCCTTGATCACCTTGACGTGCAGCTCCAGGTGGACCTTCGCATCGACAAGCTCCGCGATGGCGTGGCGCGCGTTCTGCCCGATCTGCTTGATCATCGCGCCGCCCTTGCCGATCACGATGCCCTTCTGGGATCCCTTCTCGACGATGATCGTCGCCATGATCGCGATGCGCCCGTTGTCGCGGTCGGACTCGTCGAACCGCTCGATCTCCACCGCGGTCGCGTAGGGGATCTCCTCCCGGGTGAGGTGGTACAGCTGCTCGCGGATGATCTCGGCGGCCAGGAAGCGCTCGCTGGCCTCGGTCCACAGGTCCTCGGGGTACAGCCGGGGTCCGGCGGGGAGGCCCTCGCGCACCTGCGTCATCAGCGACGCGACCCCGTCGCCCTCCGTGGCCGAGATCGGCACAATCGCGCGGGCTTCGGGCAGGCGGGCGGCCACCGCTTCGATCACGGGCAGCAGCTGGGCAGGGGGGACGGTGTCGATCTTGTTCAGCGCGACGATCGCCCGCGCACCCCGGGCGTCGAGCATGGAGGCCACCGCTTCGGAGGCGGCGTCGAGCACCGGCTGGTCGGCCTGGAGACGGCGGACGAGCGGCTCGGCGTCCTCGACCCACACCACCACGTCGACGTCGTCGAGCGCTTCCTCGGCGCGGCGCACCATCGCCTTGTTGAGCTCGGTCCACGCGCGGTGCACGCCGGGGGTGTCGACGAACACGGCCTGCATCTGGCCATCGGTGTGGATGCCTGCGATGCGGTCGCGGGTGGTCTGCGGACGGGGGGAGGTGATCGCGAGCCGGGCGCCCAGGATGCGGTTGAGCAGCGTGGACTTGCCGGCGTTGGGGCGGCCCACCAAGGCGACGTGGCCGCTGCGGTGGTCGGGATCGAGGGGTGTGGCGGTCATGCGGTCTCCGCCGCGTGGGCTCGCTGAACGACGAGCTCTCCGCGGTCGAGGGTCGGATCGGGGGTGACGTCGATGCGCCGGAGGTCGAGCTCCTGACGCAGGACGTGGAGGTTGTGGTTGCGCGGCCCCCGTACCCGGGTCTCGTCGGCGACGGCACACCGGACCTGCACGTGGGCCCCAGGGGGACGGATGCCGAGCTGGTCGCGGAGACGGTCGAGGGTGCGCCGAGACTCGACGAGCTCGCGCAGGGCGGGGTGGACCGGGCCGGCGACGGCCCGCCCGAGGGCATCGGGTCCTGGCTGTTGCCCGATCCGCCGGACCGCCACCCCAGCCCCCTCGAGCACGTCGAGCTGGGCGCGGGTGGTGGTGACGGCCTCGGACAGGGTGAGCGGTGTGTACCGTCCGAGCGCGTGACGCTCTGCCAGGCCGCTGCGATCAAGCACGATCACCGGGTGCAGGCGGGCGAACGACCAGATCGTGGCGGCCTCGTGGGCGTCCTTCACGGCGAGGGCGTGGTCGGTTCGGGGCAGGCCGCACGCGAGCACGCCCCCGACCGCGATCCCCATCGCGGCGAGCCCTGCGGACTGCTCGCGCACCAGCGACGCCTTGTAGGGTCGCCCGGTCTCCGCGAGCGCGGCGTCGTGGAACGTCCACGCGTCCAGCTCGACCTCGACGCACCCCGCCTGGGCGAGCCGTGCGGCGTCGGCGCGGGTGAGGCAATCGGGGCGAACCCGCACACTCAGGGGCAGGCCGTCGGCAGCGTCGACGAGGGCTGGGGACGGCGGCGCGCCCCCGAAGAAGCGCACCTGCAGCGGGGCGTCGGGACGGTCGCTTCGCACGAGCGAGACCATCGCGGCGACCGCCTCCGCATCGGGGGGATCGCGGGGTACACACAGCAGGCATCGCGGGCCGTCGGCGGGACAACAGCCCAGGTTGATCGGGACGGGGACGGGTCGGATCATGCCGCGCCGGGGCCGCGCCGGAGCTGCTTGAGCGCCAGCCGAGCGGCCCGTTCGCGCGCCTCCTTCTTGGACCGCCCACGGCCCGTCGTGAGCGTCTCGCCGTGCCAGGTCACGGTGACCTCGAACACGAGATCGTGGTCGGGGCCGGACTGTGACTCCAGGTAGGTGGGTAGCGACTTGTCGACGTGCTGCGTGTGCTCCTGCAGCTGGTTCACCCACGGCTTGTTGGGGTGGGAGTCGTCGACGTCGTCCACCAACGGCTGGACGATGCGGGCGGCGAACCCGTGGGTCGCGTCGAATCCCGCCTCGACCATCAAGGCGCCGAACAGGGCCTCGACCGCGATGACGGCCGGGTCTTTCTGCGGTGGTGCGCAGGCTGCCAAGAGCAGCGTCGGGAGCACCGATGCGAGGACGACGGCGAGGCGGAGCATGAGGGCGATGATGCATCCGTCGGCGGCCGGTTGGCAACCCCGG
>JAUHWK010000713.1 GCA_030424555.1 bacterium
CCCATCTCCAGCCGGTAGGGCGCGATGCGATCGAGGGGACGCAGCAGGCCGTACAGCCCCGACAGGATCCCCACGTGATCCTGTGCCCACGTCAGGTCCTCGGCGGACAGCGTCTCGGCGTCCAAGCCCAGGTACGTGTCGCCGGCGAACAGGCGCGCGGCCTGGCGAGAGGCGTCGTGGTCCGGATCGGGCCGCCAGCGACCAAACCGCTCGACGTTGAGCGTGGCGAGGGCCGCACTGAGCGACATCAGCCCCGCCAGGGCCTCCTCGTCGAGCGCCGCGGCACGGGTGGCCAGCGTGGACGCGTCGTCGAGCAGCGCGGGCTCCGAGACCGGGAGCTCCGGGATGACGCCCCCCTCGTTCATGCGCTTGGCGGGAGACAGCAGGACGTACACGGGCGCTCCGGGTCTGACGGGGCCGGGGTCCTAACCGCGTGGCGCGGTGATCTGGCCCTCGATCGCGTCGAGCTGTGTCGTGACGAAGTGGAAGGCTTCCTCGACGTCGTCCGTGCGGAACATCAGCGCAGGGTCGTGCTCCGAGATCACGCCCGCTTCGACCATCGCATCCAGGTCGAGCACCTTCGACCAGTACTCGGTCCCGAACAGCACCACAGGCACCTGCTTCTTGATCTTGCCCGTCTGGATCAGCGTGAGCGTCTCGAACAGCTCGTCCATGGTGCCGAACCCGCCGGGGAACACCACCATCGCCTTCATCAAGTACACGAACCACAGCTTGCGCGTGAAGAAGTAATGGAACTCGAACGCCAGCTCTTCGGTGACGTAGGGGTTGACCCCCGCCTCGAACGGCAGGCTGATCCCCAACCCCACGCTGCGGCCGTTCTCCACGTCGGACGCGCCCCGGTTCGCCGCCTCCATGATCCCAGGCCCTCCCCCGGTTGCCACCGTGTAGTGCCGCGGTCCATCCCGGTACATCGCCCACCGGGTCAGCTTCTCGCTGAGCGCACGGGCCTTGGCGTAGTAGGTCGACAGCTTGACGGCGTTGCGCGCCCGACGCGCCTCACGCACCGTCTCC
>JAUHWK010000284.1 GCA_030424555.1 bacterium
GCCGTCCGATCCGCTACGTGGGCCGGCCGTCCGCCGCCAGCCCCGCCACCGGGTCCCACTCCCAGCACAAGCGCGAGCAGGACGCGGTCGTCGCCGCAGCCCTCGACTGATCCTCCTTCCTTCCACCTTCCGTCGTTCCGAGGACCGCCCCCATGGCCATCGACATCACCATTCCGGCGATCGGCGAGTCCGTCGCCACGGTCTTCATCTCACGCTGGATCGCCCAGCCCGGCGAGTACGTCGCCGCGGGCGAGGGCGTCGTCGAGCTCGACAGCGACAAGGCGAGCATGGAGGTCCCCGCACCGGAGGGTGGGGTCGTCCTCGAGCACCTCGTCGAGGAGGGAGATGAGGTCGAGATCGGTGCGGTGGTCGCACGGCTCGACACCTCTGCCGACAAGCCCGCCGGCGACGCCGCCGAGGGCGAGGACACCGCAGCCGAGGCGCCGGCCGAGGCCAAGAAGGCGTCTGCTCCCGCCAAGCCCGCACCGGCTGCGCCCAAGGCCAGCAAGGGTCCCGCCAAGGCCGGCCCGGCGGCGCGTGCTGCCGCGTCGGAGAAGGGCGTGGACGTGTCCTCGGTCTCGGGCACGGGCAAGGGGGGACGGGTCACCGCCGCCGACGTCGCGGCCCACGGGAGCTCCGTCCGTCCCGCCGAGATCCCCACCGAGCGCGTCACCCGGGTCAAGATGTCGCCGCTGCGCCGCACCATCGCGCGCCGCCTGGTCGAGGCGCAGCAGACCGCCGCCATGCTCACGACCTTCAACGAGGTCGACATGACGAACGCGATGGCGCTGCGCAAGCGGTGGCAGGATCGCTTCGTCGACCAGCATGGCATCAAGCTCGGCTACATGAGCATCTTCACCAAGGCCGTCGTCGACGCCCTCAAGCGCTTTCCGTCGGTGAACGCCGAGATCGGCGACAACGAGATCCTGTTCAAGCACTACTACAACATCGGCATCGCCGTGAGTGGGCCCAAGGGCCTGGTGGTGCCGGTGGTGCGCGATGCAGACCACCTCGGGTTCGCCGAAACCGAGAAGGCGATCTCGGAGCTCGCGGGCAAGGCGCGCGACAACAAGCTCACGCCCGACGACTTCTCCGATGGCACCTTCACCATCACCAACGGCGGCATCTTCGGCTCGATGATGTCCACGCCGATCCTCAACCCGCCGCAGGTGGGCATCCTCGGGATGCACAACATCGTGGAGCGGGCGGTCGTCGTCGACGGCGAGATCAAGGTCCGGCCGATGATGTACCTCGCGCTGTCCTACGACCACCGCATCATCGACGGGCGCGAGGCCGTGAGCTTCCTCGTCCGCGTCAAGCAGTGCGTCGAGGACCCGGAGCGCATGCTCATCGAGGCGTGACGTCTGTCCGCCTCGTCGTCCCCCGTGTACTGGGGTGACGATGGGCGGAGGTCCTCATCATCCCATGGGCTCCCGGGGGATCCTGGGATGGGGGACGGGACAACGGGCGGCTACGGGCAGCCCGTGGGGCTAGCGCGTCCGGTCGGACCGGGCGGGCACCGCCGTGGGCGTGGGACGAACCGCGCCGCTGGCGTCGGGGTCGATCTCCTCATCCGGCGGGCGCGGGGTGTGGACGCGCCGTGCGGGACGGGGGGTGGGCGTGAAGACACGGTAGGGACGGGGTGTCTCTCGATGAGGCATGAACGCTCCGCTTCTCCGTGGGCATTGAAACCCAGGAACGCGGCTGTTGCAACCCTCTGTTCGTGGACGTGCGAACGAAATCATCGTTCGAGACACTCCGCGGCGTTCAAGCGTCGGAATGCGCGGTGAGCCAGAGTGCGGCGAGGAGGACCTTGGGGTCCACGAACTCTCCTGCCCGTTGGCGCGCGGTGATCCATGGGATCGCCGTGGCCAAGGGGATCGTCAGGACCTCGATGTCCTCGCCGTCCACGCCGCCTCCGGGCCCATCGCGCCGAACCCCGTCCGCCGCCCACAGGGTGACGACCTCGGTGGTGTGACCGGACGAGACAGGTCCTTCATGGATTCGGTGCCACACCCCGCCTCGGAACCCCGTCTCCTCGTGCAGCTCACGCTGGGCTGCCTCTCGGGACGACTCGTCCTCTTGGCCGGGCTCGTCGCCGACCAGGCCCGCGGGCAGCTCCACCACGGGCGCGCCGAGGGCGGGGCGGTGCTGGCGGACGAGCACGAGCGCATCGTCGACCGTGCGGGCCGCGATCGCGACAACGCCCGTTGCGCGACGGCGCTCGACGAACTCCCAGCCATGGTGCCGAACCAGGGTGAGCCACCGGCCTTGAAACAGGACGACGCGGGCGGTGGTCACGAGGGTCCTCGCATGCGGTGGTGGGGGCCGACCCCAGGGATGTCGAACCGGTCGGAGGCCAGGGTCCAGCCGTGGGTCGCGTAGAAGGGGACCGCGGACACGCGGGCGTTGCACCACCAGGTGCTGGCGTCTTGGCCTTGGAGCCCATGGGCCAGGACCGCGCTGGCGATGCCTTCGCGCCGCGCATCGTCCGCGACCGCCATGCCACGCAGCTGCCACGCGGTGCCGTCGAGTGCGTCATGTCCGCATTGAAACAGGGACATGCACCCCACGGCCCGATCACCTCGGAAGGCGCCGACGTGCCAGGTGGTGGGCAGGTCGTCGCCGTCGAAGTGGGCGGTGGCGCGGGGGCGTCCGGCGCGGAGCACGGCGTGCCGCAGATCGAGGATGGCGTCGACGGAGCAACGGCGGACCCGGAGCGCGGCGGCGGCGTCGGACCCGGGACCACGGGGCCAGCCCTGGGGGTGAGCGGTCGGGTCTTGGGGTGTCATGGGCGTGGCGTCCTCGGACGAAGAGCGGTAACGCGCGGCATCGTGGGAGGCGTCGTGGTGACACGCGGTTCATGGTGGAAGCGCGGACTCGCGCTCGTGGCCCTGTGGGGGCTCGGCGGGTGTGGCCCCAAGGTCGGCGAGACGCTGCCGTCGTTCGCGGACCTCGAGGCCGCCGCCAACCGTCCGCTGGAGGTCGCCCCATGGCCGGCCGCCACGACGTGGGTGCTGCGCGGGGCCTCGGTGTGGACGGCCGATGGCACCCAGTACGTGCCGGGCCGCGTCGTGATGGCGGATGGTCGGATCGTCTCGGTGGGACCCGACGAGGGTCCCGTCCCCGAGGGGGAGGTCGTGGACCTGACGGGCCACTGGATCACCCCCGGCCTGATCGACACCCACAGCCACCTCGGCGTGTACCCATCCCCGCACCTTCGGGCGCACAGCGACGGCAACGAGGCGGTCGGTCCGACCACGGCGGGCGCGTGGGCCGAGGGCGGTGCGTGGCCACAGGACCCCGGGTTCCAGCGTGCCGTTGCGGGCGGCATCACGACCCTGCAGCTGCTCCCCGGGTCCGCCAACCTGATCGGCGGGCGAGGCGTCGTCATGCGTCCGGTCCCCGCACGGGGCAGCCGGGCCATGCGCTTCGAGGGCGCACCGCCCACCGTGAAGATGGCGTGCGGGGAGAACCCCAAGCGGGTGTACAGCGATCGGGGTGGGCCGCAGACCCGGATGGGGAACGTTCGCGGGTTCCGCGAGCGGTTCATCCAAGCGCAGGCGTGGCTGGAGGAGACCAAGGACGGGGTCGCCCCCAAGGCGCGGGATGTGGATCTCGAGACACTGGGACTGGTCCTGCAGGGCGACGCCCTCGTCCAGGTCCACTGCTACCGGGCCGACGACATGCTCGGGATGATGCAGATCGCCGATGAGTTTGGGTGGCGTATCCGCGGGTTCCACCACGCGATCGAGGCGTACAAGATCCGCGATCTCCTCGCCGACCACGACATCTCGGTCAGCACCTGGGCGGACTGGTGGGGGTTCAAGGCCGAGGCGTGGGACATGGTGCTCGCCAACGCGGCCATGGTCACCGACGCTGGCGCGCGCGCGGTGATCCACAGCGACGACGCGATCGGCATCCAGCGCCTCAACCAAGAGGCGGGCAAGGCGTTCACGGAGGGCCGCCGGGCGGGGTTCGACGTGTCCGAGGACGACGCGATCCGCTGGGTGACGGCCAACGCGGCCTGGACGCTCGGCATCGACGACGAGACGGGGCGGATCGCAGAGGGGCTCCGTGGAGACGTCGTGGTGTGGGACGGGCACCCGTTCAGCGTGTACGCGTCGGCGCGGCTCGTGTTCATCGACGGGCGCCTGGTGTGGGACGTGGACCGGCCCACGGCGTGGTCGGATCTGGAAGCGGGCTTGGAGGTGGTGCGATGATCATCCCGTGGACGCTGATGGCCGTGTGGACGTCGGCTGTGGCGGCGCCGGAGCGTGAGACGCCCCCCTGCGAGGCCGTGCTCGACGCGTCGGTGTTCCTGGAAGGGGAGTTCACCGAGCACCTCGACCTCGTCTGGGCAGACGGGCGCATTCGCGCCGTGGCCCCCACCGGATCGGGCGTGGCCCAAGGCTGCCGAGTCCACGACGCCGAGATGGTCACGCCCCCCTTGGTTGCGATCGGCCAGCCGCTGGGGCTGGTCGAGATCGAGCTGGAGGCGTCCACACGGGATGACCGGTTCGGCCGGGAGGATCCGGTGACGCCGTGGCTGGTGGCGGCCGATGGGTACGACCCCCGGAGCGAGGTCGTGCCGCTGGCGCGGCAGGGGGGCGTGCTGCACGCCGTGACGGTGCCCACTGGCGGCTTCGTGTGTGGGACGGCGTCGCTGGTCCACCTGGCGGCGACCGATCGCGCGGCGGCGGCGGTCCGTCCCCGGGCGGGCTTGGTGGTCTCCTGGCGTGCGACCGGCTCTGCGGCGGCGTCCTTGGCGACCCTGCGCGACCTCGTGCGAACCGCCCGTGCCTGGCATGGCCAAGGACGTCCGCGCCCGTGGCTCGGCACGCCGTGGCCTGTGAACACCCTGTCGGCGGTGGTCGACGCCGTGGGTCCGCGGCCCACACCGTGTGGCCCGCTGGACCCGATCTCGCTGTGGGTCGGTGCCGACCGGGCAGCCGACCTGGGCTCGCTCGCCGCGTTTGCGGACGAGGAGGGCGTGTGCCTCGGGGTCCTCGGAGGAGCGGAGGCTTGGCTGGTCGCCGAAGACCTTTCGGCGGTCCACGCCCTCGTGGTGATCGATCCGATGGTGTACGGCGCGGGCTCGATGGATGCGCGGCACGCCCAGCGGGATGGGGCGATGCGGCTGGCCCAGGCCGGGGTCGACGTCACCTTCCTGCCGCCCGACGCGCACCGGATCCGCACCCTGCGCCACGTGGGGGGCAACGCGGTCCGCGAGGGGCTGCCGTGGGCGACGGCGGTGTCGGCGCTCACCACGGTGGCGGCGCGCCGAACGGGGCTTGGAGACACCAGCATTCGGCTCGGGGCGCCGGCGGATCTCGCCCTGTGGTCCGGTGACCC
>JAUHWK010000285.1 GCA_030424555.1 bacterium
GCTGTCCGGGTGCGATCACCGAGCGCCTGCCGATCGCGGCGTGATGCCGGGTAGCCCGGGCGAGCCGGGGCGGGCGTCCGTCCGTGGCTGATCGGTCACCTTGGTCCCGAGTTCTGTACCCCCGTGGGGACGGGGCTTGTTCGGTGCCTCCCAGGGAATTTTAGCGATCGCTGGTTTTGGGTTCCTGGTGGGCCTTTTCGATTCCATGTCGAAAGGTCGGAACGAGTGACGTGGATCTGAACTCGACTCTCCGGTCTCTCGGTGACGCCGCGCCGGCCGAGTATGTGATACCGACTCCGCTTGATGGCCCGGATCGCCGATCTCGGTGGGTTCCATGCGGATCCTGGAGGGATGGATGGCGAAGCCGATCACCGTGGCGCCGCTCCTGGAGCTGGAGGAGGTCGAACGGCGGATGCGGACGGCCCCTTCAGGGTTGGAGCACGCCCATTGGCAGGTGATCTGGCTCGCCATGCGCGGGAAGCCGTCGAAGGAGATCGTCGAGTTCACGGGGTACGGTCGCGACTCTGAGTCATCCCCTCATTCCTCCAGCCCGAGGACGAGCTTGAAGATGTCGTGTTCGTGAGCGACTTCGTGGAAGGCGGACATCGAGGTGAGCAGGCCATCGTCACGTTGGACGCCGACAATTTGAGGGGATCGGTCAGGTGGAGTACCCCACCCCGGAACACACCCCAAGCCGAGGTGAACCGTGACCTCTCGCCACGCCTCTCGGGCGTTGGTATTCCGGCTACTCCTTGCCACATCTTCGTGTGGATGGGACTCGTCGCCCGCTCTTCCAGAATTTCGGAGGGTTCGCTCCAACGCCGTTCGGCGATGCGAGAGAGGGACATAATGAAGTCGCACCTGTCAACCACGATTTCACTACACTCACTACGACATGCCGCTGTTGCCTCTGCCCTGCTGCTGATGCTCCAAGCTTGTGCGGCGCACGACGGCGCCTACACCACGGGCACACTCTGGACCCCTTTTCCAGAGATTCCCCGCGAGGTTGTCATCGTGGCCCTAGGCGATTCTCCGCATGGCTGTCGATGGAACCGCATCGCTCAATGGCGTGAAGGCGGAGCAGAGATTTACATCCGGTCGCTCACGCTGAACAAGTCCGACTCTCATGATCTCCGTGTAGAAATGTACGCCCCCTATCTTTCCTCTGGCTCCTACCAACTTGAGAACCTAGATGCGCAGATTTGTATCGACCCATCTTCCACGCCCATTTCCCGTCCCAGGCCGAGCGCCATGACTGTTTTGACACCACTGTCTTCAGAACCAGACATCGTTCGAATCAGCGAGCCAACAGTAGACAACTTACTCTCCTACGCTTCAGAGCGGGACGCCTACATGATGACATGGACGCTCAAGATTCCGAAGACTCGATTCGGGGAAGGAACACCGTACTGCGATGTGACCACGATCTTTCGAACGGCAGCCTTGGCGCCAAACCTGAAGGATCCACGGCAGTTCACTGTCTCCATGTCGATGCCGTGTCCGATCGTTGAGAACTGACTGTCGCCATCGGATGACCGGCCGAGCTGTTGCCCGCAGGCGTACCTGCATCTCCGCCGTGATTTACCTACCCTGCGAATCCTGGCCCACGGTACGCAGTGACCGATCAGCCAAACTGGTGCTGGCCGCGTTGACGTGGACAGCTCCGTCCACCGAGGTCGCCGAGTTCCATGCGCAGCGCACCGCCAGTGCTCCAAGATGACGAGAATGCGCCTGACGCCGTGTCCGAGTGTGCGACCGAGAATGCGCGATGTGCTGCCAACCTGACAGCACAGGGTTCTGCAACCAGGTGAGCCACATCCCCCCCGCCATCGGCGCCACGTCCAACAACCTGCAGACGAACTGGTGCTTCACCGGCTCATCCATCGGCGGCGGCAACAGCGGCAGCTCGGGCAGCACCGCCGTCTGCCCGTAGGCTTCCGGGTCTCACAGCCCGCTGAGCGCGCCGTCGTCCCACGCAGGGGTCGACGGCGCGTTGTGCTTGTGCGGGTGGCTCATGGGCACCGAGAGCGTGGCGACGTCCGCAGGCGCCGCCGGTCCGTCGCGGGAGGGTGTCTCAGCGATCCAACAACCACCGGGCGCACAGGGCCGACACCGGGGCTGCGGTGGGTCGACCGTGCTGCCAGTCCATGCCCTCGCAGCCGCTCCCGCCGATGTCGATGTGCAGGTACGGCACGGGCTCGGACGTCGGGACGCTGTGCTCGTCCAGCCCGCTGGCGATCGAGAGGAAGGCCATCGGGAACTGGTGTCCGCGCGGCGTGCGGCTGCTGGGCTCGGTGTTGGCGCTGACCACGTCCTCGGCCTTGGTGCGGGGCTGGACCATGTCCACGTCCTCGCGGCGCAGGCGGCTGATCTCGAAGGGGTCGCCCCACAGCTCACCGGCCTGGGCGAGATCCGCGCCCGCTCCCTCGGCCCGAGCCGGCCCGTTCTCCAGGACGACCGTGTACGGCCCCATCGCGATGCCTGCGTGTCCGGTGAGCGTGGCCACGCTGAACACGGTCGGGGCGACGCTCGACAGCGCCTCCTCGCGCAAGTGCGACAGCAGGTCGGCCAGCACGAGGCGGCCCTCGGCGTCGGTGTTGCCGATCCGCACGCGACGCCCCGCGTGTCCGACCACGATCTCGTCGGTCGCGAAGGCCTCCGCGCCAATGCTGTTGCGGACGAGGCCAAGCTCCGCCACGAGGCGCACGCCCCGGGGACGCAGTCCCGCCGCGGCCCGCACGAACCCCGCCACCGCCGCGGCCCCTCCCTTGTCGCGGGACATGCCGGCCATGTGCCCGCCCACCTTGAGGTCGAGGCCTCCGGTGTCGTACGTCACGCCCTTGCCGGCGAGGAGGAGGGTCTCGTGGACCGGGCCCTCGGGCTCCCAGGTCAGCCGGACCACGCACGGGCGGTGCCGCTCCACGGGAAGGCTCGCCCGCGCGACCGCCAACAACAACGGGTAGTCGGCCCGGAGGACGTCCTCGTCGTCGACGATCGCCACCTCGACGTCGGTGCCCGCAAAGGCGGCCTGGCAGGCATCGGCGAAGCGCTTGGGCGTCATGCGCTCGGGGTGGGTGCCACACAGATCCCGCGCCAGGCGGCGTCCCACCTCGATCGCGTGGACACGCTCACACAGGGCCACCCCATCGACTGCGTCCGGGATCACGACGCCAACGTCGGTCACCGGCTCGACCTCGTCCTCGCCGAGCGCCTCTCGCGCCTCGAGCGGCTCCCACAGGGCCCCCAGCGCGGCCAGGGTCCCGACCTCCACCGCGTGCAGGTAGCGGGCGTCCGGAGGCAGGCCGCGGAACGCGATCACGGGCCGACACGCCCCCGCGTCCCGCGCCCGCCGAATCCCGGCGATCGCCGCGTCGGCAACCCGCCGCACGTCGTCGTGGTCACGGTCCATCGGTCCGGTGAGGGCGAGGATCAGGCGGCCCCCGGGTGCCTCGGGCGCGACCAGCAGCGTCGCCCCTTGTCCGAGCGAGGCATCGGCGGCCATCGCCTCCTCGATGCGCGCGACCAGCGGTGCGGGGAGCCGTGGCGGAAGGCCGCTGGCGACCACGATCAGGGCGTCGGGTCGGAACGCCTCGACCGCCTCTCCCTCCGCGCCGGGGTGGGTCGGAACGCGGTCGACGGGCACGAGTCGCGGTGTCATGGGTCCTCCGGGCCCCGATGATGCCACGTTCGGCGGGGGGCGGCCCGTCGGGCTGGGTCACGGGCCGCGACATGGCGTGAGACACGACCGGCGTCACCATCAACGTCTCAGGAGGGCACCGTGGATCGCGAGCTGTTCGACGAGGAGCACGAGGCCCTCCGGGATGCCGTCCGCGCCTGGATCGCCGAGCGGATCGTCCCTCACCAGGCCCGGTGGCGGGAACAGGGCGTGGTGGATCGCGAGCTGTGGCGCGATGCCGGCGAGATGGGGCTGCTGTGCCCGTGGATGGAGCCCCGCTGGGGCGGAGCGGGCGGCACCTTCCTGCACTCCGTCGTCATCCTCGAAGAGCTGGCCCGCGCCTACGACGACGGCTTTGGTCTCGGGGCGCCGCTGCACAGCGACATCGTCGTCCCCTACCTGCACGCGTACGGCACCGACACGCTCAAGGACCGCATCCTGCCCGGGTGTGTGACCGGCGAGCTCATCACCGCGATCGCGATGACCGAGCCCGACACCGGCAGCGATCTGGCCGCGATCCGCACCAAGGCCGTCCGCGACGGCGACGGCTGGGTGGTCTCCGGGTCCAAGACCTTCATCAGCAACGGCACGATCGCAGACTGGGTGGTGGTCGCAGCCCGCACGGGGAGTGACGACACCGATCCGCACCAGGCCCTGTCGCTGTTCGCGGTGCCTGCCACTGCGCCGGGATTCTCCCGGGGTCGCCGCCTGGAGAAGATGGGCCTGCACGCCCAGGACACCGCCGAGCTGCACTTCGACGGCGTCCGTGTGCCTGAGGATCACCTCCTCGGCGCGGAGGGGGCCGGGTTCTTCATGCTGATGGACAAGCTCGCCCAAGAGCGGCTCGTGGTGGCGCTCGGCGCGCAAGCCACGGCCGAGCGCGTGCTCGAGGACACGATCGCGTGGGTCCACGAGCGTAAGGCGTTTGGTCGGCCGATCGCGCGCTTTCAGAACACCCGGTTCGAGCTCGCGGAGTGCGCCACCGAGATCGCCCTCGGCCGGGCCTTCCTCGACAAGATCCTCCGCGCCCACCTACGGGGTGAGGACCTCGTGCAGCAGGCCTCGATGGCGAAGTGGTGGCAGACCGACATGCTCCAGCGCGTGTGCGATCGGTGCCTGCAGCTGTTCGGCGGCTACGGATACATGCGCGAGTACCCGATCAGCCGGGCGTTCGTGGACGCCCGTGTTCAACGCATCTACGCAGGAACCAACGAGATCATGAAGGTGATCATCGCCCAGCGGATGGGCCTTTGAATCCCGGCGACGTGCTCGGGGCCTACCAACTCGACGCCCGCCTCGGCGCGGGGGCGTTCGGGGAGGTGTGGTCGGCCACGCACACCGTCCTGCACGGACGCCACGCGATCAAGGTCCTGGATGGATCCTTGGCTGCCAGCCCGGCGTGGCGCGAGCGATTCGTCGCCGAGGGGCGCATTCTCGCTCAGCTTCGCCACCCCCACGTCGTGCGGGTCACCGATGTGCTCCTGGACGGCGATCGGGCCGCACTGGTGATGGATCTGGTGGAGGGGCGTCCCTTGGCCGACTGGCTGCAGGACGGTCCCCTCCCCGACCGCGCCGTCCTCGACGTGATGCGGGGGATGCTGGAGGGCTTGCAGGCGGTCCACGAGGTCGGGGTCGTCCACCGAGACCTCAAGCCGGACAACCTGTTGGTCTCGG
>JAUHWK010000286.1 GCA_030424555.1 bacterium
GTCGCGAGCTGTGTACACGCCGCCCGGGAGAACGCGCGGACCACCCGTGACGTGCTGAGCCGGGAGGTGTGGGAGACGCTCAACCAAGGGTGGCTGTGGCTGAACGGGCCAGAGGCCCGCGTGCAGTTCCGGGAGGATCGGTCGGGGTTCTACGCTCGGATCCGAGACCTGGGCCACGTCGTGCTCGGGGCGGCGTCCGCCACCTTGCCCGCCGGCGACGCGCTCGACCTGTTCGAGCTCGGCCTGAGCCTGGAGCGCGCCGACCAGACCGCGCGGGCCCTCGATGTCCACCACCACGCGCTCACCACCGAGCACACCGGCGCCCTCGACGACAGCGCCTCCACCTTGTTCTGGCAGGCGACCCTGCTGACCTGTGGGGCGCGCGAGGCCTACTTCCAGCAGCGCCGAGGCAGCGTGCGCGGCGCACGGGTGGCGGAGATGCTGCTGCGCGACGAGGCGTTCCCCCGGTCGGTTCGGTGCGCGCTGCGCTCGGCCCGGGATCGCCTCGATCGGCTGGTGCCCGGCGGCACGGTGCCGTCTGCCCGCCTCACCGAGATCCTGGTGCCCGTGGAGACGTGGGACGCCGAGGCCCTGCTCGCGCGGGGCATCCACGAGGAGCTCACCGCGGTGGTCGATGGCGTGGCCGAGGTCGGCGCGGGGCTGTACGCCCACCTGTTCGACCCCACGATGCGTCCCGCGGATCCTGTCGCCCCCGGTGCCCCTGCATGACCCAGCTGCTCGCCCTGTCCTTCGATGGGCCGACCTCTCCACGGATCCGTCTGCGCGCGGTCGAGGCGGGCGCCCGATCGCTCGACGCCGCGTATGGCTGGGGGCTCGCCTGGTACCCGAGCGAGGGGGCGGCCGCGATGGTGGTCAAGGACCCCACGTCGGTCGGCACCAACGCCCTGACCGACGTCCTGACCGCATGGGAGCGGTTCAGCGCGACGGTGTTCCTGGGCCACTTGCGGGGGGCGGCCAAGCGCACCACGCACCAGGACACGCAGCCCTTCCGCCGCACGTGGGGCGGTCGCGACTGGGTGTTCGGACACAACGGCGACCTGCGCACGGGGTACCGCGAGGCCCTGTCGCTGGGGGACGACCCGGTGTTCGAGCCGGTGGGGGCGAGCGACTCCGAGTACCTGCTGTGCTGGCTGCTGGAGCGGATGCGCGCCGAGGCCTACCGGCGGCTGCGCGACGTCCCGGCGCCCGTGCTGTGTGGCTGGCTGCGCGAGGCCAACCGGCTCGGCACCCTCAACTGCGTGCTCTCGGACGGCAGCGATCTCGTGGTGTACAGCGATGGCTGGGGCTACCGGCCGCTGTACTGGCGACGGCACCTCCCGCCCGAGCCGATGCTGGATGTGCTCAACGACGAGGTCGAGCTCCGGCTGGGGGCCGACGGCGCGTCGCGGGCGGCGGTGATGGTGTCGACCCAGCCGCTGTCGGATGCGGTGTGGTGTCGGCTCGATCCGGGCTCGATGCTGGTGGCCCGGCGTGGGGCGGTCGTGGATCGGGTGGAGCCGGAAGATGGTCCCTGGGAGGGGATCGATGGGGCGCCGGGCATGCCCCGGATCGATCCCAGCGCGGCCGGCGTGGAGGGGATGGCCCGCTTGTCCCGGGCGCTCGATGCCGCCGCGAGGGCGACCCCCTCGCCGGATCCCGAGCCCGACGTCGTGACCTCACCGGAGCCCACCCCCTGGACCGAGGAGGACGAGGCCAGTCCAAGGCCGACGCTGATCGACGAGGCCGCCCGATCGGAGTCGACCGCCGCCCTGCACCGCGCAGCCAGGGTGTTGGGGGCCCCCGAGGTGCTCCGGGCGGGCCTGTCGCGCGAGGTCGGGGACGACCTGGAGTCGGTCCCCGAGGCGCCCCGCATCCTCGAGACCTACCACGAGACCCTGTACCGCTACGACGCCATGGTGGAGCACTCCGCCCACCGGTTCCGCCTGCGCCCCCTGCACGACGCGACCCAGGAGCTACTGGATCACGCCCTGGAGGTCGAGCCCGCCTGTCCCGCCCGCGACTACCCCGACGTGTTCGGAAACCACACGGTCGAGACGGTGATCCGACAGCCCTACCGGGTCCTTCGCATCGTGGCGCGAAGCCGCGTGCTGATCCACGGGCACCGCCGCGCCCGGCTTCGCTCCAGCGTCCAGCACCACCGCCTGCCGCTGGTGTGGATGCCCTGGCAGCGGCAGTTCTTGTCGCCGTACCTGTTGCCGCCGGAGCTGCCCGAGTCGCAGCTTCGCGAGCTGTCCACGTACGCGCTGGGGTTCGCCGCCCGGCAGGACCACGACGTCGTCGAGACCCTCAAGGACATCAACCAGACCATTCACTCGGACTACGCCTACGTCCCGCAGAGCACGTCATTGGCGACCACCCCGTGGCAGGTGTTCACGTCGCGCCGGGGCGTCTGCCAGGACTTCGCGAACCTGTTCATCTGCCTGGCCCGCTTGCTCGACATCCCTGCGCGCTACCGCGTTGGCTACATCTACACGGGCCGGATGTACGCCGATGCCCGGCAAGGGGACGCGTCCCACGCCTGGGTCGAGGTGTACCTTCCCCGGATCGGCTGGCGCGGGTTCGACCCCACCAACGGCACGCTGGTGATCGACGACCACGTCCGCGTGGCGTGTGGACGCCACTACGCCGACGCCACGCCCACCGAGGGGACGTTGTACAAGGGGGGCGGCGGCCTGGAGCGCCTGGCGGTCGACGTCAAGGTCGTGGACCTGACGGACCGGGCGGACGATCGGGCCGCGACACGCTGGGTCGTGGAGGGACGATGAGCACGCGGATCGACGGCTGGCGCAGGCGGTTTGGCATGGCGGCCCACCCCGAGGGGGGCTTCTTCGTCGAGACCTTCCGCGCCGCCATGATCGTGGAGACGCCCCACGGTCCTCGCAACGCCTCCACGGCCATCCTGTACGCGCTGCCCACCGGGGGCCACAGCGCCTGGCACCGGGTCGCCCACGACGAGGTGTGGCACTGGCACGGGGGCGGGGACCTGTTGCTGCACACGCTGTCCGAGCAGGGGCACCGGGTCGTGCGGCTTGGGGCGGTGGCCGAGGGCGCCGAGCCGTCGGCGGTCGTGCCTGCGGGGGTCTGGCAGGCCGCCGAAGCGGTCGTGGACGTCCTGGTGGGATGCACCGTCGCGCCCGGGTTCGACTTCGCGGACTTCGAGATGGCCGACGGGGATGCCCTGGCCGCAGAGTTTCCCGCCCATGCCCACGTGGCGGGGCGGCTGGCGCGCGGCGCCGAGGAGGAAGGATGAGTGTCGTGCTGTACGGGATCCCCACCTGCGGGACGGTGAAGAAGGCGCGGGCGTGGCTGGACGCCCGCGGGGTGGACCACACCTTCGTCGACATGCGCAAGACCCCGCCCGACCACACCATGGTGCAGGACTGGGTGGACGCGTTCGGGGCCAAGGCGATGCGCAACACCAGCGGAGGCGCCTACCGTGCGCTGCCCGCGGACAAGGCGACCTGGGACGACGCGACCTGGGTGGCGCGCTTCACCGAGGATCCGATGCTGATCAAGCGGCCGGTCGTGGTCCACGACAACCAGCCTGCTCGGGTGGGCTGGCGCGGATCCGACGACGAGCTCGCGGCATCGATCGGGCTCGACTGAGCCACGGTCAGGGCAGGGCGGTCACGAGCGGGGCGTGGGCAGGCCGGGTGACCTCGGGCACCGAGGCTGCCTTGCCCACGTAGATCCAGCCGATCACGTCCTCCTCCGACGCCTGGATGCCGAGGACGGTGAGCGCGTCCGGGTGTCGGGTGACGGCACCGGTGCCCCACTTGGAACCCCAGCCGTCCGCATGTAGGGACAGCATCAGGTTCTGGACGGCACACGCGCACGCCGCGTAGTCCTCCCGCACCCGAAACGGGTCGTCGTGGAGCTGCTGCGTGACGATCAACAGGGCGGCAGGCCCCGTGACCTTGCGCCGGATCACCGGCCCGATGGCGGCCTCGTCGAGCCCCTGTGCGACCTTGAGGGCCACCGCGACCTCCGCCAGCCCCGCGCGGGTCTCCGGTCCCGCGATGCGAAAGCGCCACGGCCAGGTCAGCTTGTGGCAGGGCGCGTGGTGGGCGGCCTCGATCGCCCGGTGCAGGACGTCCTCGGGGAGGGCCTGGTCGCCCACGTAGCGGTGGATGGTGCGCCGGGAGCGCAGCGCGTCGTGCAGGTCCATGGGGGGGCTCCGTCGTGCGGGGTGACCGCCGTCCATACTCAGCGGGCGTCCACCCGGAAACGTCGACGGACCGTTGCGTCCAGGGAACCCACGGACAGGCGCTCGGCGACCGACCGCAAGCACGCGGCGCCGTCCGGGGACGCGGTGCCGTCGAGATGCTGGGGCGTAATCTCCTGCGCGCGACCGGACGGGGCCACCGACAGCTGCACCGCCCACAGCCCCCCAGGCACGCACGCCCGGGCCTTGGAAGACAGGGCATCCCAGGCGGCCTCGACCCGTGCGCCGTCCGGGGGACGGGTGGGCGTGGGCTTCGGCGTCCTGACCGGCGCGGAAGGCGCGGGTGTGCTGGGCTGCGCGGGGGTCTCGTCCGAGGGTGCTTCGGGCTCGGGCTCGGGCTCCGGCTCGGGCTTGGGCTCCGGCTCGACCGCCGCGGGCGCCTCGGAAGGCACAGGCGCCTCAGGGACCTCGGATCCGACCGACGCCTCGGCGGGCGCGGGATCGTCGTCCTGGGGGGTGGGCTCGGCACCGACCAGGCCCGCGGCCCACGCCAGCGCCCCCCCGGCCGCGAGCAGCAGGACCCCGGCGACGCCGACCAGCACGCTCGGGCCCGAGCCGGACGGCCCCTCCATCGGAAGCTCCGTGGGCGGCGCTGCGGTCATCGCGGCGGGCTGAACCGGCCGGGCGGTGGGGATGACGGGCCCTGGACCGGGGGCGGTGGCCCGGAACGGTCCTTGCCGGGCGGCGTTGTCCAACGAGGCGAGCAGGGCCGCAGCACTCGCGGGCCGCTGCGCCGGATCCACGGCCAGGCACCGCGTGATCAGGGTCTGCATGGCGGGCGACAGGGCGGCGAGCGTGCCGTGCTCCCCCCGCGTGATCCGGTACAGGATCTCGGTCTGGCCTTGGCCATCGAACGCCGGGGCGCCGGTGAGCATCTCGTACAGCATGGCGCCGGCCGCGAACACGTCGGTCCGCACGTCGACATCTGCGGTGCTCTCGATCTGCTCGGGGCTCATGTACTGGGGCGTGCCCATCGTCAGCCCATGGCGGGTGGTGCGGCTCCGGTCCCCCGTGATGCCGGTCTCCCGCATCACCTTGGCGATGCCGAAGTCGACCAGGACGGGGCGGAGCCGCGTGCCCTCCTCCGACACCAGCAGG
>JAUHWK010000714.1 GCA_030424555.1 bacterium
CGGCGGGCAGGCGGCGCTTGTTGTGCTCGATCAGGTTGAGGTAGCTCGCGCTGATCCCGAGCTGCTCCGCGAGCCGTGCCTGGGTGACGTCCGCTCGCCGTCGCAGGCTGCGCACGCGGGTGCCGATCGTTCCGATCCGGGGGTCCATCCACCCTCCTCGTCCCCTGGGCCGTGCGCCCAGGCCCCGGCCATTTACAGCGTTGACATCCGATCGGCATCCCGATTGACAACCCTTCACCGGGTTGTCAGGCCCCACCGCCGCGCGCTGGATAAGGCCGGGGCCCGCCCCGGAGGCCCCATGTCCGCCGACGCGTCCACCCTCGATCTCCCTGATGGCGTCGAGATCCTCGGCCCGGTCCGCCCTGGCTACGAGGAGATCCTCACCCGCCCCGCGCTCGAGCTCCTCGCCGACCTGCACCGTCGCTTCGACGGACGGCGTCGCCAGCTGCTCGACAACCGCGTCGAGGCCCAGCGTCGGTTCGACGCCGGCGACCTGCCGACCTTCCCCGCCGCGACCGCCGCGGTGCGTGCCGGGGACTGGTCGGTCGCGCCCCCGCCCGACGACATCCTCGATCGGCGCGTGGAGATCACGGGCCCCGTCGACCGCAAGATGATCATCAACGCCCTCAACTCGGGCGCCAAGGTGTTCATGGCCGACTGCGAGGACAGCAGCGCCCCCACCTGGGACGCGATGATCCAGGGCCAGATCAACCTGCGTGACGCCAACCTCGGCACGATCACGTTCGAGCACCCCACCAAGGGCACCTACCGCCTGGTCGACGAGCCCGCGGTGCTGTTCGTCCGCCCGCGCGGCCTGCACCTGCCCGAGGCCCACATCCGCATCGACGGCGACACCGCCAGCGGAAGCCTCGTCGACTTCGCGCTGTACGCCTTCCACAACACCCGCACCCGCCTCGACAAAGGCACCGCCCCCTACTTCTACCTGCCCAAGCTCGAGCACTTCCTCGAGGCCCGTTGGTGGAACGACGTGTTCCTCGCCGCGCAGGAGTCCCTGGGTGTGCCGTCG
>JAUHWK010000287.1 GCA_030424555.1 bacterium
GCACTGGTGGCGTTCTACGACGCCCTGTTCTCGCGGCTGGGCCGGCGGGTGGCGCAGGTGTTGCTCACCGAGGACGACTTCGACGTCCGGCGGCGGCACGTTCACCTCGCCGCCACCCTGGAGCGCCTGCTGGACCTCGGGGTCGTCCCGATCGTCAACGAGAACGACACGGTGTCCACCGCGGAGATCGCCCTGCACGGCGCGCGGGTGTTTGGAGACAACGATCGCCTGAGCGCGTTGGTGGCCACCGGCATCGGGGCCGACCTGCTCGTGCTGCTGAGCGATGTGGATGCGGTGTACGATCGGCCTCCGACCGATCCCTCAGCCCAGCGAATCGCGGCCTGGCAGGCGGATCAGCCGGTCGAGGTGGGGGCCGTGTCGGCGCGGGGACGCGGCGGCATGGGGGCCAAGGTCGCGAGTGCGGTGCGGGCCGCCGAGGCCGGCGTGCACGCGGTCGTGGCGGGCGGGGATGTCGCCGACGTGCTCGGGCGCGTGGTCGGCGGAGAGGACGTCGGGACCTGGTTTCCCGCAGCCCAGGGCTGGAGCCGTCGCAAGAGCTGGCTTGCCCTCGCCACCGCGCCGCGCGGTCGGCTCGTGCTGGATGCGGGGGCCCACACCGCGGTCGCCACCCGACACGCCAGCCTGCTCGCACCGGGCATCGTGGAGGTCGAGGGCACGTTCGCACGGGGCGATGTCGTCTCGCTGGTGGGCCCGGACGACGAGGAGTTCGCCCGGGGTCGGGTGGACATTGGCGCGGACGCGCTGCGCGCCCGGATCCACGGTCCAGGTCGAACGGTGTCCCTGTCCGGTCCTCGCGGCAAGCCCGTGGTCCACCGCGATCACGTGGTGATCCTGCGGGGTGCGAGTGCCCCCACCCCCGACGATCGCGACGCACCCCCCGAGGAGGACGGATGACCCCAGCAACCCAGGCCCGGGAGGCGCGCGACGCGGTCCGGACGATGGCAGGCCTCCCACATGCCCAGCGGGCGAGGGCCTTGCGCGCGATGGCGGAGGCCCTGGAGGCCCGGGCGTCGGAGATCCTGGCCGCCAACACGGAGGACGTCGCCGCGGTCTCGGCCCGGGTGGCGGCGGGGGAGATCACGGAGGCGACCGCGGCCCGGTTGCCCCTCACCGAGAGCAAGCTCGCGGTGCTGGCGACGGGTCTGCGCACGCTGGCCGCGGCCCCGGATCCGGTCGGCAAGGTGTTGCGACGGACCCGCCTCGCCGACGGGCTCGTCTTGCGGCAGGTGACCTCCCCGCTGGGGGTGTTGCTGGTCATCTTCGAGGCGCGTCCAGACGCGCTGCCCCAGATCGCGGGCCTCGCGCTGGCGTCCGGAAACGCGGTGCTGCTCAAGGGGGGGCGGGAGGCGTCGGCGTCCAACGCCGTCCTGCACAGGGTGCTGCGGGAGGCGATGGCGCCGGATCTCCCGGTGGGCGCCCTGCAGCTGGTGGACTCCCGTGAGGCGGTCACCGATCTGCTCGCGATGGACGATCTCGTCGACCTGGTGATCCCCCGCGGCGGCAACGCGCTGGTGCGGCACGTCCAGGCCTCCACCCGCATCCCCGTGCTCGGCCACGCGGACGGCGTGTGCCACGTGTACGTGGACGCCGACGCCGATCCCGCGATGGCTGCGCGCATCGTGGTCGACGCCAAGACCGACTACCCCGCGGCCTGCAACGCGATGGAGACCTTGCTGGTGCATCGGTCCTGGGCGGCGGATGGTCGGATGGGGGACCTGCTCGCGGCCCTCGATGGGGTCGCCCTGCACGCGCCTGCCGAACAGGCCGAGTCCCTCGGGCTGCCCGTCGCGCCCGCCCTGCACCACGAGTACGGTGACCTCGCCTGCACGGTGGCGGTGGTCGACGACGTCGACGCGGCGATCGCCTGGATCCACGCCCATGGCTCGGGCCACACGGAGGCGGTCGTCACGGACTCCTCCGAGGTCGCCGCCCGCTTCCTCGACCGGGTCGACGCGGCGTGCGTGTTCCACAACGCCTCCACCCGGTTTGCGGACGGGTACCGGTTCGGGCTGGGGGCGGAGGTGGGGATCTCCACCTCGCGCCTGCACGCCCGGGGACCGGTCGGGATGGACGGCCTGCTCACCACCCGGTGGTTGCTGGAAGGGGCCGGGCAGACCGTCGCCGACACCAAGGACGGCACCGTCACGCTGGCGCCGGAGGCCCTGCCCACCCACCCCGGGTGAGACGGATGGTGACGCGCCCCGGTTCCGGGATACGCGCGCGGTCCACGTCGGCCCGGACCACGGGCCAGGGGAGGGTTGGATGGCGATCGACCGCATCACCGAGCTGTTGGGCGACGAGGCCGAGGACCTGCTGGGCCACCGCTGCGAGGGCATTCCCGCGGCGCAGCTGCACCTGCCGGGGCCGGACTTCGTCGACCGGGTGGTGTCGCAGACCGATCGCTCGCCGCGCGTCCTCACCAACCTGCAGCGGATGTACGGCCACGGCCGGCTCGGCGGCACCGGGTACCTGTCCATCCTGCCGGTGGACCAGGGCATCGAGCACACGGCGGGGGCCAGCTTCGCCCCCAACCCCGCGGTGTTCGACCCGTCCAACATCGTCGAGCTCGCGCTGCAGGGCGGATGCAACGCGGTGGCGTCCACGTTCGGGGTGCTCCGCAGCGTGTCGCGCCGGTACGCCCACCGCATTCCGTTCGTGGTCAAGCTCAACCACAACGAGCTGCTGAGCCACCCCAACACGTTCGACCAGGTGCCGTTCGGCAGCGTCCAGCAGGCCTTCGAGCTCGGGGCGGCCGGGGTCGGGGCCACGATCTACTTCGGCAGTCCTGAGAGCCGTCGCCAGATCCAAGAGGTCGCGGTGATGTTCGAGGAGGCCCACGCGCTCGGGATGTTCACCATCCTCTGGTGCTACCTGCGCAACAGCGACTTCAAGACCAGCACCGCCGATCACCACACCGCCGCCGACATGACGGCCCAGGCCAACCACCTCGGGGTCACGATCGGCGCCGACATCATCAAGCAGAAGGCGCCCACCCACAACGGCGGGTTCAACGACCCGGAGCTGGGCAAGTACGCCAAGACCCATCCGGCCGTCACCGACACCCTGGCGCCCTCCCACGAGATCGATCTCACGCGCTACCAGCTGCTGTGCTGCCACGCGGGCCGCTCCGGGCTGATCAACTCCGGCGGCGCGAGCGGCAAGCACGACATGGCCAACGCGGTCCGCACCGCCGTGATCAACAAGCGCGCGGGCGGCATGGGCCTGATCCTCGGGCGCAAGGCGTTCCAGAAGCCGCTCGACCAGGGCGTCGAGATCCTCCACGCCGTCCAGGACGTCTACCTGGCCGACGGCGTCACGGTGGCGTGACCCCCCAAGCGCGCCACGACGGCTTTCGCACCCTCGCGGCGGGGCTCGATCGCATCGATCGGGCCGTGTACGAGGCGGCGGGCCGGGATCCGCTGGAGCCCGTGCTGGGCGAGGGGATCCCTTCGTGCCGGGTGGCGGTGTTCGGGCGGGATCCGGGCCGCCACGAGATCGTGCATGGCGAGCCATTCATCGGTGCAGGGGGCCAGAAGGTCCGGGCTGGTCTGTGGCGGGCGCTGCGCGGCGGGGAGCTGCCGGACTTCGAGGCCTCGCGGGCGATTGGGCGGTACGTGTTCTGGGCGAACATGGTCCCGTACAAGCCGCTCGGGAACAAGATCTGGTCGATGCGCCAGCGCCGCGCGTTCGCGCCGTGGGTGCGGGACCTGCTGGTCCACGGGTGGCAAGGGACGGAGGTCCTGGTCCTGGGTCGGGAGCCGTTCATGTGGTTCGGGCTCGACGACCGGGAGGTCAAGGCGGCCCTCGAGGCGCACTGGACCCGGGAAGACCGGTACAACGCGTCGGTCTCCGTGCCGCTGGTGGCGCCGGACGGGGTGTCTCGGGCGGTTCGCCTCCATCCGCTGCCGCACCCGTCTCCGCTCAACGCGACCTGGGCGCCCCACGTCCCGCGCCTGTTGGATGACGCGCTGGAGCGGGTGGGTCTCACCCGTGACGCCTGGTCGGTGGACGCCGACGCTGGCGACCCTGCCCCGGATGTGTGATCCGGGCGTGACGGCCCACGAACCCGGAGAGCCCATGCCTGCCGATCGCCGCCTTCGCGCTGCCGTCCTGTCCTTGGCGACCGCGGGTGGCGCCCTCCTGAGCCCCGCCGCCATGGCTGGCTCCTGTACCTGGGTCGGGTTCCGGGACGTGGTCGATGTTCCTGCCCCGGCGGTGATCGTCCTCGGGGAGCGCCACGGCACCCAGCCCGACCTCAACCGGGCGGCGAAGGTCGTTCGCAAGCTCGCGCGCCAGGCACCCGTCTCCGTGGCCCTGGAGGCGGTCCACCATCGGTTCCAGCCGATCTTGGATCGGTACGCCCAGGACAAGGTCGAGGCCGGCGACCTGCCCGCCCTGCTGGACTGGGACGACAGCTGGGGATTTGCGTGGCGCCCGTACGCCGCGCTGGTCACCGCCTCCGACCTGGATGGCGTGGGCGTGATCGCCGCCGGCCTCGATCTCGGCAAGAAGCCCGAAGAGGCTGAGATCCCGATCCCGCCTCGGTACATGGACCTGCTGCGCCCCGCGATGGGCGACCACCCGATGCCCGCCAGCATGGAGCCGCGCTTCGTGCAGTCGATGGCCTGGCGCGACCACGAGATCGCGCGACGGGGCGTCGAGGGATGGGACGGGTCCGGGTACCTCGTGATCGTGACCGGCCGTGGGCACGTCGAGGGCAGCAAGGGGGTTGGCTGGCAGGCGGCGCTCCAGACCCAGGCCCCGGTCCATGCGTTCGTCCTCAAGGCTGGCAAGGAGCCCCCTTGCTACGCCGGCGATCGTCTCTGGAAGTGAGCATGCACCGCTTCGCGTTCGTGGGGGCCGTGGGCCTGTCGGCCTGCGGCGTCGTGTGGGACGCGCCGGAGCCGCCGAGTGAGCCGGCGGTGGTCGCCCATGTCGGGGACGGGTGGGCGCTCGATGTGCCGGACGGGGCGAAGGTGGCGGTCTCGGCCGGTGCCATCGCGGTCGACGCGCCCGACGGCTCCTGGTGGTTCGACATCCGCCGCCTGCCGGTCTCCGAGCCCCGCTTGCCCATCGCGGTCGCGACGCGCTGGGGCGAGGAGCGGTGCCTCCCGCTTCGCTTCGACCAGCCGGTCACGCCGGTCGAGGGCGTGTGGACCGTGGGGGGGACCTGCTCGATCGGGCAGGGGCGCTACTGGATGCAGGTGGTGCTCGTGCAAGACGGCGACATGGAGCGCTTCGTCGGGTTGATGGGGCAGTTCGGCCGGGTCCACTACGAAGACCTCTGGATCGACCTGTTTCGCACGGCGCTGACGC